>JACQVA010000144.1 GCA_016210005.1 Deltaproteobacteria bacterium
AACACCGGCCCCGACCCGCCGCGCTGACCGGTGGCGGCGCAGCCGGTTCCCACCCCGCTGATCCGTCGCTCCGTCTCGGTGGCCCGGTCGCAACCGATCGCCCCGGGAAAATCGAGCTATGCATGCTCACCGGAAGGACACCTCCGACGACGCCTACGTGTGGTACGGCAAGAACCAGTCGATGAGCTGGAAGCTAGTGGGCCAGCAGGACATCTTGGTGCAAACGGCGCTGCCCGACCCGGTGCCGCTGGTCGCCGGGCCCGAGGGCGACGGCGGCACCTCGTGGATCTTGCGCAAGGACTTCCTCGGCGCCAAGTTCGGCTACGAGACCCCGGGCTGGACCGGCGCGCCCTGGGCCATGACCAACATGATCTGGGTCAAGCGGCCGGTGTGGGTGGTGGAAGCCTTCCCCAAGGACCCGTACTACAATTACGGCCGTCAGGTCATCTACGCCGATCGCGAGAACGGCCTCTTTTACTACAAGGTCAATTACAACCGCGCCGGGGAGTATTGGAAGCTTTCTCTGGCCGACTCATCGTTGGCGTGGTCGCCGGACGGCAAGCACCGTTACTACAACACGTGCGTACAAATGGACATTGACGACCGCAGCGATCACGCCGGCGTCGGTACCGGCACCGGCACTCAAGGCAACATCTCCGAGTACAACACCAGCCGCCTGCGCCCGGACATGCTCGCGGTGGACAGTTTGCTCAAATGGGGGAAATAGGGGGCGCTTACGAGCAACCCTGCCCGGGGCACGGTCCGCGTGCTCCGGGGCGGGGTTGCGTTGCGCCCGCGTGCAGGAAGCCAGTCGGCACTGGCCACGGATTGCCTGGGGTATCGCTCTCGAACCTACTCCTCCGTCAGGCGCACTGCGGGAGCAGCGGGGGTTTCGCCGCAACGATGTCTTTCAGCATGTCCACGTCCCGACAAGCCATCGCAGCGAGTCGTCAGGGTATGCCTGGCTCCCGCCTCCCACGTGATTTGCTCACGTCGAGGCACCTGGGCGTGGCAGCTGCGCCTTGAGCTGCGGCAGATCGCGCTCGATGTCAGACGATGTCGAGATCAAGGCCGAAGTACTCATGGACGATGCGGTTTCGAAAACCCGCGATCCGGTGCCACGAGATGTCCGGATGCGCGGTGACGAACTCGGCGGGCATGCGACGTGCGGCCTCACCGATGATTTCGAGGTTCCGCACGACGGCGTCGATGGTCTTGTGGTCCGCGAGGAACGCCTCGCGGGTGACGCCACGCGTATAGCTGTCGATCTTCTCGATCGCCGCGAGAATGTCGTCGATGAGGAGATCGGCGTCCCGCTTAGGCATCGATGAGCTCGGGCTCGATACGCTTCCACAGGGCCGGTTTGATCGCGCGGCGGGAAACCGGGAAACCAGATCGACGTGGCGGCCCAATGCCTGCTCAATCTCGTCCGCGAGGTCGACAAACCGCAGCCCAATGGAGCCGTCAACCTCCACGAGGACGTCGACGTCGCTGTCTTCGCGCGCATCACCACGCGCCCACGACCCGAACAGCGCCAAGCGATGGATGGGATAACGGGCGCTGAGCAGCTCGTGCTGCCGACGCAGCGTAGCAAGGATCTGGTCGCGAGCGCTCATGTCGGTAAGCATATACGAGCAGGCCGAGCGGATGCCAGCGCCGGGCGGTGGGTGGAGCCGAGGGTGTCGCGGGTTTGGCCGCGGTCGTTTTGGTGGAAGCCGTGGCCAGGGTCGAGAGCCTGCCCTGAACTACTATGACCGAAAGTCTTGCCGTGGTGCGCAGAATCTCGCACAACGCCTCGTCCGTCATTCCCGCGATCGTCTGGCGGGAATCCATCCCAAGCCCGCCGCCCATGGATGCCCGCCAACAAATTGCGGGCATGACGGAAGATGAATCTCATGGTTGGGTTGCGGGCGCGAGCCCGCGCTAGGCCCGTCGAAGGGTCGGTCCAGCCGTAACAGGCGAGGATGGTGCGGTCCATCGCGGCGTGCAGCTCGCGCAGGCGGGCGATGTCGGCGCGAATGGCCTCAGCTCACTCGCCGGATGTCGGGGCTTGGGGAGGCCGGACTCGCACGCGGCCAGGCTCGACGGTGATAATGGCACCCCGTTGCAGGTCAGCCTGGTACTGTTCGAGAACTCGAAGACACACGACCGCTTGTCGTGTGGCGGCTTGATTGACCAGCCGAATGATTCCGCAGTGCAAGTGGCCACGGATGATCGCCAGCTCACCGAAGTCCTTGTCCAACGTAACGACGATTCGTTGCTGCTGGCGGGCGATGACGAGGATTTCGTCGTCGCCGGGGTCTTCCGCCCAGTCGCCGGCCCACACGACGTCGTGCCCCGCAGCGCGCACAACCTCGGCTGCACCACCCCAGACACAGGCGTCCAGGAGCAGCTTCATTCGTGATCGGTAACGATTGCAGGCTCGACGCGCTCATGGGCAACCAGGCGTCGCGCGTAGAGCAGACAGGCGCGAATATCCTCGGCCTCCAGCCACGGGTAGCCCTTGAGCAGCGTTTCGGGACTATCACCCGCGGCCAGCATGCCAAGGACGTGCTCAACCGCGAGCCGACGGCCGCGCACGAGCGGCTTCCCGCCAAAGATTTTCGGATTCACCGTGATGCGTTCCAGGAGCTCTTCCTCATTCATCCGTGAAGCCTCGCGCTGACGTGAGTCTACCCTGCCGCGCCGGCGATTGCGAATTGCTTACGCAGCCTCGGCCGGGTGCGCCACGCGCGGGTCGGCTGGCGGTGGGTCGAGACGGGTTCCGTACGGCTGGCCGGTTTCGATCGCCCGCTGCATCGCGTCGTAAATTTCCAGGATCACGCGCTTGGTGTCGCCTACGCTCCATAGCTTCGGCGACGGAGCGCGGTACTCGCCTGCCTGCGCCGGGCCTCCGGCAGGCAGGCCGAACTGGGCTTCGTCTTTGCGCTGGACGATGCTCTTCTTCGTGGGTCAGACGGGCGGTTCGAGTAATCCGGTCCGGACATCAGCTCGTCGGCCCCGTCAACTCGATGGCTTCGGCGGCAAGCGCGTCGAGCCACTGCCGGCCCTTTCACGTGTACCTGGTCGTACCGGGGCGGCGACGACGATGCGGTCATTCTCGTGTCTTGTGGACCTGCCAAGTGACGCCGCACGCGCTCGCGGAGCCTGCCGCGAGACCGCCTCCGTTGCCCCGGATTCAGTCGTCGGTCTCTCCGCTTTGCTTTCGCGCCTTTGCCAGCACAGCATCCACATCCTCAACACCGTATTCTCGGCGCATGCTCTCAGGCCAGTTCTTCACCTCCTGCGCGGCCTTCTCGAGTTGGCGCCCCAGCCATCCCGGCCTAAGCATTCCTTTCGCCTCCCTTTGTGCGCTCATATCTCAACCCCTTCTCCACGAGTCGCTTGAGAAACTCCGTGGCTGTCGCCTTTTCTCGCTCCAAGTACCCAACGGCGGACGGGAATCGCACGGTCGCCGCAGCCTTCTTCCACTCCACACGCTTTCCCTTCTCTTTACGCGCGGGCATCGTGAATAGATCAATGTACCGCCTCGGCGCAACCCCGACGAATGGCCGAAACTGCACGTGCCCCTCACAGCTGCTCGGCGTCGCGTCCACAGCGATCGAATCGAGATAGAGGTCAGGAGCCAAGCTCTTCGGATAGGGCTCGACGTACACCACTCGCCGAATACCGGCCGCCACGATGTGCTTGGCGCAGTCGTGACAAGGGAACGTGGTCGAATACAGAGTTGCGCTCCTGACGGCCGCTCCCCGCGAGGCGGCATCCATGAGCGCAGCCATCTCCGCGTGAACCACGCGACCGAACTCGATGAGATTCAGAAAGTGTGCACCTTTCATATGAGGCGGATCGTCGTCGGCGCGCGTTTGCGTGATCAAAGTATCCAAGAGCCCACTCGCCCCGTCAGGGTCGGGCCATGATGCGGTCTTGAGGCGCTCGAGGATGTCGATGAAAACGCTCCGCTTGATCCGATCGTTCGAATCGTACCCCAGTTGGAAGTCGCGTTGGTCGGGGCTGTCTCCTTCCCAGTACAGGCCCCCGCCCGCTTTCGGAACCTCGTTTGTGCCCAGGGCGACAACGTCGCCGTCTGAAGTGGCGATTGCCGCGCCGACTTGTCGGCCGAGCGACGCGGAGCGCAATGCTGCCGCGCTCGCGAGGTACATCCCGTATTCGTCCCGCGTCGGCGTATGGAACGGGTGACCGAACAGTAGTTCGATGAGCCGGGCGGCCGACCGCCGGAGCGCGTCGGCGTCACCGGCATCGAGAAAGGCATCTGCAAGCGGAAACGTGTCACGGACGTTCTGGCCAAACGGCTTCTCTACGTCGGCTTCATCGCGTTGATTGATCGCTTCTGCCTGCTGCCGGAAAGCCTGAGATTGGGCTGCATTTCGAGAAGCTGCGATGCGTGACGCCAAGCGGGTGATCCGCGCTTCGCGCGGGGCGTACGCAGCCACGAGGACAAAGCCCGGGCCGTACAGTTCACGCAACGCGGTAATTTCGGACGGATGCTTGAGGGAATTGAGCACGTACGCAACACGTGGCGGGGTAGAGCCCGGACTCGAGGTCAGGCTGTCACGGGCATCGGCGATGGCGGTTACGGCGAGCAACGCAACCGCATCCGTGCCGATCATTTCACGCAGCTCGTCACCCGCATTCATGTGCTGCTGGATCCGCTCATCTTCAAACTGGGTGGAGGCGAGTCCTGCCCACTTTGTGATGCCGTGCAGGAGCGTGCTGATTCGGATCGGCACCACGGTGTAATCGAGCACCTCAAGTGCTTCGTGGAGCGCGTCCGAGACCGCCTGCAGGTCGGTTCCCACAGCACCGACCAAGCCGATGAAGAGTTCTCGCTGATGGGGGAGACGCGGACTGTCGGCAACAGGTTGTTCGACCATGAGCGAAATTCCGGTCACATTTCAATTCGCACAAGGTGACTTTGCTCCCAGGCCCCGCCGGGGTCAAGTAAAGGCCGTCTCCGCACACCGTCACGCTTCACAATATCCACCGGCTTCTCGCGCAGCGATTTCCAAATTTAGCTCTAGCAGCCGCCGCAGCAACTCCCGCCGCGCGGTCGGGCTGATCGTGTACCGCGTCTGGCCGCGCTCGTTTTGGTGGAAGCCGTGGCCAAGATCAAGAGCTTGCCCTGAGCCTGTCGAAGGGTCGGTCCAGCCGTAGCAGGCGAGGATGGCGCGATCCATCGCGGCGTGTAGTTCGCGCAAGCGGGCGATGTCGGCGTCGGTGCAGTCCTCAGGCAGATCCTCAGCGCGCCTTGAAGTTCTTGAACGCCTCCTGGAAGGAGCTCTTCAGCCGACTTGTGGGTACAGGTTCCGACGGTACGACTCGGTGCTCCCACCTTCTCTTCTGGTGGGCAAGGAGGCGTTCTGCCGAATCCGAGTTGGTGTTGGTCACAAAGAAGCAGCGGTCAGCCGTGAAATCCGTGCAAAGGCCGAGAAACCCGCGTGCGAGGCCAAGGCCCAGGCTGGTCGTGTAGAACTTGCACTCGACCGTCAGGATGAGCGACGCGCTTCTCGGAGCCACTCGGTTCTGGCGGCAAGTAGCAGCTTCGACCCGCGAGAGGACGGCAACGTCGGCTTCGTGCAGGACGCCGGATTTCCCGGTCACGAAAACTCCAAGATGGGCCTCAAGCTCAGGCTTGCCAGGAAACTGCACGACCGCGTGGGTATACGGCCGTGTTGGGGACCAGATGTGTCCTGGGCTGGTTCGGAACGTGAGAGCGTTTGTCCGCGCTCCATCAACGTTCTCGAACGTGACGGAAGCCCCCTCATCTACTGCCGCCCTGAGAACGATCGAAAAGGTGTACGCCTCGAAGATGTCTGCGGCGGCCGATGCGTTGGTGAGATTGGGCACGAGCGCGGCGCCCACCGCGGAGCGTATCTCGTTCAACATGCCTGCGCGGACTGGCACGTCACACCTCGCCCTTCAGCTCCTGGAGGAGTCTCCGCAGCTTGCCGGCACTGTCAGCGCGAGTTGCCCCCTCGGCGTGGCTGATGGTTCTAACGGTCGGTTCGGAACCCTCGCGAACGAGGGTCGTCTCCATCTGTGGCCCTTGCGAAAACTGGCTCCGGAGTTCTGCTTCCATCTCGGCGGTATCGGCGATTGCCGCCTCCATAGCGTCGATCCATACCTTCAACGCCTCGCGAGCTTCATACTCTCGTGTGCTGAGGAATCTCGCCTTTCGACCACGAGGATACGTCACGGGAGGTAGGGAGAGAGACCGACGTTCACCTGAGCCCGCAGGTGAATACCTCTCGCCAAACGTTTGAATCTCTTCCTCCGTCGTTTTCCCAAGGCGCAAGTGTTGCTCGACCTGCTCGATGACCCACCCCAGGTTGTGGTGTTTGAGGACGTCGGCGAGATGCCGTCGCCATTCTGCTACCTCATCTTCGGTCATTGGTTTGCCTCCGCGTCCGTATCATCGACACGCTCCACCGTTTCTACCCACTCGGCGTCAACGACGTCATCTTCGGTGGCGGCAAAGGTTGGGAACTCGGGATTCAGAGAAATTAGCCGCGCAGGATCTCCCGACTCGCCCTGGCGGCACTCCTTCACAACGAAGCGGCCGCCGCGTTCTGGGTCTTCAGCTTGCTGGCGTCTCACAAGGACTCGTGTGCCGTTGCGGAGGCTCGCCGGACGCCGAAACAGGCAGTACGCGCCGTCTGGGATTTCTGGCTCCATGGAGCGACCGGTGACCTGTGCGACGAAATAGAACCTGCCCGCCCCCTGTTGGTACGGCTGAGAAGTGCGCACGAGAACCTGCGTGGCCGAACCCACCGCTTGCGCCTCCTCAAACGGACCGGCCGCAGCCCGCAGATCATAGAGGGGCAATCGGATCATGGCTCCGCCTCGAGCCCTGGTCTTGGTCTCTATGGAGCGCACGGTTGTAGCGAGGTCGGCGAGTACTGTGCGACGTGCGTCGTCTTTCCCCGTGTGCGCTACGCGCGGATCGGCGGGCGGAGGGTCGAGGCGGGTTTCGTACGGCACGCCGGTGGCGATGGCGCGCTGCAGGGCGTCGTAGATCTCCAGGATCACGCGCTTGGTGCGGTACTCGCCTGCCTGCGCCGACCCGTCCTCCGCAGTAGCACAGCTACGGAGGGAGGAGGCTTCGGCAGGCAGGCCGTACTGCGCTTCGTCCTTGCGCCGGACGATGGGGAAGGTGTCCATGATGTAGGCGGCGGCGTCGCGTGGGGTTGGGAAGTGGCGCAGCAACTCGGCCGGCTGTGCACCCCATTCGTCCGCGGTGCCGAGGTAGAGATGGAAGAACGCCGCGTCCAGCTCGCAGCGCAGCAGGAAGCGCCGGGCTTCGTCCCAGCGAAACGGCGGACCGTCGTAGCCGCAGTCGTGCGCGAAGGCGGCGAGGTCCCACGCGGTGTAGGTCAGCTCCAGGACGCGCGCCAGCAGCCAGTCACGCACGCGCTCGTGCGGCAGCCAGGGTACCAGCTGCTCGTAGGTTGTCGGCGCAAGGACCGGGAGCTGCTTGAACACGTGATACTTCAGATGTGTGCCACCGACCTTCTGTCTCGCAGCGAAGTCGAGCGGGAAGCTGTCGAGGCATGCGGCACACAATCCCGCCTTGGTGAGTGCGTCTTCACTCGGCAGCATCAGAAGCACTGTGTCGCCGGACGCCACCTGCGGCAGGACGCTGGCGATGACCGTGCGCTCGTCGGTGCTGCGACAGATGTCGCGCCAGCCGAGCAGCCAGCCACGCTCCCAGCGGTCGCGCAGCCGTGCCTCCACTTCGCTCCCCGGCACCCAGTAGCGCGGCAGCACGACGTAGTCCGGGTCCTGCAAGTGCTCCAGCGGCACCTCGGGCAACGCTGTGCTTTCGGAACCTGCCGGCTTATCCGCGTAGTCGCCGAAGCGATGATCGAAGTGATGGATCATCTTGGCTTCGTACAGCGGCAGGTACCGCGACAAGGTCCTCTCCCCTGTTGCCACCCTTCGACCTTGCTCAGGGCGGGCTTCCGGCAACGGGGGAGAGTCAGAGAGGGGGCGGCCCACGAACACGTTGCCCTCCAACCGCCAATCTTCGGCTTCCAACTGCGCCCGCGTGCGGAACAGGTGCGAGTCGTTCGACATGTCGAACAGCCTCATGAACGACACGCCCCAGGGGTTGTTCTCTGAAGAAGACGCGGAGACGCGGTCGGCGGAAGACGCGGAGCCCCCACCCCTCTCCGCGTCTCCGTATCTCGCCGTCTCCGTGTCTTGTCTCGTGTCTTCCCTGACCAGCACCGGTACGCGGCGGTAGATGGCCTTCGTCAGCTCGGCGTCGCGCACGCTGCGGAACACCGGGCAGGTGCGCGTGTTGGGGTTGAGCAGGGCGATGTCGGCGGCGCTGAGGGTGAAGCGGCGGTCAGGCGCCCGCAGCTCATCGGGTGAGCGCAGATCGAATGCGAACTCCGCCGCCCTGGCGCCCCGACCCGCGGCGGCTGCGCTCGTGAGCAGGCAGAATGGGTTGCGACTGTCGGTGCCGATGAAGATGCGCCGAGTTTCGAAGAAGCTGAAGAGGCTTACCAAGTCCCCGGTGCTGATGAGATCGGCGAAGAAGAACTTCGTCGTATCGTCAGTCGCGATGCCCGAGGGCACGATGCATCCCAGACGGCCGTTGGGTGCGATGAGCTGGCGCATGGTCTCGGCGAAGACGGCGTAGGTGTTGATGTCGCCGCGGCCGGTGAGCGGGCAGCGGCCGCTGTGGCGCAGAAATGCGCTGGCGCCGGCCGCGGCCCGCAGCGCCTCGACGAACTCGCGATGCAACGGCGGATTGCGTTGCAGCAGATCGCGAATGAGGCGTGCGCGCGCGGCCTTGTTCGGTGCGGTAGCGATCGCGGCGTCGCGCGCGGCGAAGAACTCCTGCTCCTGCAGCTTCACGCGCTCCCAGGGGGGATTGCTGAGGACCACGTCGAAGCCAGACGCGGAGACGGGGAGACGCGGGGACGCGGAGAGGGAATGCTCGGCAAAGACTTCCGGGAATTCGAGCGGCCAGTGGAAGAAGCGGTACCGCGTCGACAGATCGAGTGCCATGCCGGTCAGACGCGCGTCGATCGCGCGGCCGGCAAGGTGGTCAGCGAGCACGCCCGAGGTGATGGCCGGTACATTGGTCGCGAACTGCTGAAAGAAGGCCGCGGTCCACAAATCGCAGGCTTCCCGTTGCCGGAGCCACGCCGGATCGGCGTGACTCTCCTCGAAGAGCCGGCGCTTGCGACGAATCGCGTCGGGCGTATCGTCGCCGATCGCGTCGACCTCGCGGCTGTGCTGCGTGAGACCGGCGAGGGCAGCACCAGGGCTCCACGCGAAAAGATCGTGTTGGCCGCGACGTTCGTCGCGATTGCGCTTGGCAAGCTGGCGGGCGGCAACCTTGTCGTCGCCTTCCAACGGTTCGAACGCCTTGTCCGGAATGCCCGCTTCAAGCACGCGCAGGTCGAAGACGCCCACCAGTGCATCCCCGCAGCGGATGCGATGATCGAGAAAGGTGAGCGGCTTGCCGCCGGTGTGGCTCTCCAACCACAGCGCGACGCGGCACAGGTCGACGGCGAGCGGATTCTTGTCGACGCCGTAGATGCAGTGAGCAATGACTTCGCGCGTCGCCTCGCGCGTGCGTTCGGGTGCGGGCTCGTCCTCGCCGGTGCGCACGCGCGCCAGCTCCTTCCCCAACCGCCGCGCGGCGGCGAGGAGGAAGTGCCCCGACCCGCAGGCCGGATCGCAGATGCGGATGGAGAGGATCGCTTCCTCTGGGAAAGACGCGGAGACCCCGCCCGTATCCGCGTCTCCGTGTCCCCGCGTCTCCGTGTCTTGCCTCACGGTCGCGAGCCGGTCGCGGATGACGGGTTCGAGCGCGGACTGGATCAGCTCGTTCACCAACTGGGGCGGCGTGTAGTACGAACCGGTTGTCTTGCGCTCGGAACCAGCGAGCAGCGCGAAGACCGGTTGCCCGGCGGCGTCGGAGTCCACTGCCGGATGAAAATCGAGCAGGCTCTCATAGACGGAGCCGAGTTCCTCGACGTCGAGCGCGGCATAGTTCACGCGGCGCGGTGCGGCCGACGGGCTCTCCTGATACCAGGCCAGGCGCCAGAAAGCGTCAAGCAGATCGCGATTGCTGAGCGTGAAGCCGTCGAGCGCTTGCGGCGCGAACAGCTCACCGTTGAGCGGAGCGAGTTGCAGAATGGCGGCGAGCTTCTCGTCGCTGAGCGCCTTCCAGAGCACGCGCAGCGATTGCCACAGGTCGTCGTGATCGCTGTACGCGGCGCGGCTGTCGAGCAGGCGGCGCAGGCGCGCGATGCCGTAATGCTCGCGGTAGATCGGGTCGGGGCTCAGCAGCCCGCGGTCCTCGGAGACAAGCAGGAACAAGAACCGATAGACGAGCCGGAGGATCTGGCGGTAGAGGTCTTCCGCGGACAGAGGAGACGCGGAGACTGGCAGACGCGGAGACGCGGAGACAAGGAGGCGCTGGCGCAGTTCGTCGTTCACCGGATGGCGCAGAAATCCGTTGGCGAGACGCTGGATGCACTCCTCGACACCATCGCGCAGCCGATCCCGCACGCGGCCGCCCTGCTCGACGCTGTGGCTGTAGTATTTCTCCAGCAGGCAGTCGCTACCGTCGGCCATCCCGCGCGGGAGACGTGTGCGGTGCAATAGCCGATACAGCGCAGCGAAGTCGTGGAAGCGTTGCTCCTCGAAGATGCCGGTGAGATCGAACTCGACGTACGCCTGGCGCCGCACGAGTGTGCAGTCGCGGAGGAGGCGGAGCGTCAGACCGTTGGTG
Source organism: Deltaproteobacteria bacterium (assembly GCA_016210005.1). NCBI lineage: Bacteria > Pseudomonadati > Myxococcota > Myxococcia > Deltaproteobacteria bacterium. The sequence goes on from JACQVA010000144.1 coordinate 10,775, forward strand.
ACGAGACCCCAGACGTGCTCGGTGCGGTTCAGGTACTCCTGCACCAGCGAATGCGGCGCCAGGCGCGGCCGTCCGCTGGCGGGCACGCGACCGAGTTCTTGCCCGGCGCCGACGATGTGCACGGGAGGGAAATCAGACGCGGAGACTTCGAGACGCGGAGACGCGGAGCGGGGCGGCGGGTTCTCCGCGTCTTGCCCGCGCGTCTCCGCGTCTCGACCAGCAAGGCCGGCGCCGTGGGAAACCGCAAAGGTCAGGCCGTCGACTTCGAGCGCGCGGGGGTGGCGGATGAGTTCGTAGCCGAGGAGGCCGAGGAACGGCACCATCCACGCGTCGCGGGTGACCGTGGTGCCCGGGTCGCCTTCAGGCAAACGTTCCCGGCGGTGTTGGAAGACGCCCCACAGCGCGCGCGCGTCGGCGAAGGCGGCGGCGATCTCGTCGGTCAGATTCCGTCTCGCCTCCAGACCGAAGTCGGTGGGGCGTTGGCCCGGGAGATCGCCGGCTACGAGCTGATCGAGGAGATCGGGTCCAAGCAGACCGCCTTCGATGCGAACAGAGGGAAAGCTAGAAGAAGACACGGAGACACCCAGACGCGGAGACACGCTCTGAAGAAGACGCGGAGATGCGGAGACGCGGTGACGCGGAGAGGCATAAGGTCATCGGATCGTCCATTGCTCTGGATGAGCGGCCATGGTGGTCAGCATCGCGAGGATTTCTTCGTACGCGCCGTCTAGCCTGGCAGCAGTGTCGGCGTTGAAATAGCTGCAGCGTAAGGCGATCTCGACGTGGGTTTGCGTTTCGGCAGCTTCGCCTTCGGCGTCGTTCAGCTTGCTGACAAACGCAGCGCGATAGCGGCGTTTCCGCCACGCTTCGGCAATGTTCGCGGCTACGGAGCGTGACGACCGCCGGATCTGGTCGGTCAATGAGAATCGCTCCTCCGGTGGAAACTCGCGTGTCCGGCGAAAGATATCCATCGCCGCATCCATCGCCCGCTGCCAGACGGTGAGTTCCTTGAACGACCGGATGTTCCCCATCTCCCCTCTCCGCGTCTCCGTGTCTTCCGATCTCCGTGTCTCGCTGTCTTCGCGTCACAGACCCAAGATGCCACGCACTCGGTCTTCGACCTGGCCCATCGCAGCCTCAGACAACACGCCCCAGCGCCGGACCAAGCGCCCCTTGGAGATCGCCCGGACGTTCTCACACATGATGTCCGACGGCTGCCGCAAACCGCCGTCAGGTGGATCCACCCGGACGTGAAAGCGGATGGGGCGAACGGTCGAGGTGATTGGCAGGACAACAACCAAGTCGGCCGGCCCGCGGTTGAACTCGCTGATCGACAGCACGAGAACCGGGCGCTGGCCCGATTGCTCCCGCCCGCGCGTAGGGGCGAGGTCGACCAGCCAGACTTCACCGCGGGCGGGTGAAGGGCGCGACGCCACGGGTCAGTCGAGTCCCGCGAGCCCGTCGTTCAGAGTGGCATCCCACTCCGACAGCTCGCGTTGGTAGGCTGCCCACGCCTTCTTGTCGCGACGGAGCCGGGCGAGATCGGCGTTCGCCTTGCGGACGAACCGCTCGCGCCGGTATGTCTCCAGCGCCGCATCGATTACTTCTCCCACCGGCTTGCGGCACTCACGCGCGAGCTCGGTCACAAGGCGCTGGCCTTTCGCACTCAATTGTATGCTTGCTGCACGCATGGAGACGGCTCCTTCTCTTCCGCGAATTGCCTCGATGAATTCATCGCCAGACCTGAAGCCAAGTTCATCGAAGCGTTGCTTACAGAACCCAACCCAGCGTTCCCAGCCATCATCGCGGTGTGCCGTTTGCTTCGGGCGGCCCTTGAGCCGCCGCTTTTCGGCTTTTCGCTTCCGGGTGTCCGCAATGGCTGCCTTCATGTCCAGAAGTATGAAATTCCCTTCGCCGCAACGCAACCGCCTTACAAGACAGCGGGCGTCAGTACCAACAATCCGAGCAAATCCGGCGGCAACTGCGGCTTCACCGTCAAGCCGCGCACCTTGAGCGAAACCGCTTGACGAATGCGGCGATGCGCCTCAGCCAGTGCCTCGGCGCGCTGCTGAATGCGATCGGGCAGCGCGGCTGCGACGCGCGCCCAGCCATCCAAAGCACGGCGCGTCAGCTCTTGCTTCTCCGCCATCGGAACATTCGCGTCGGGTTGAGCGGCTTCGAGCAATCGCAACCCGTCGTCGTCCGACAACCACGCGGGATTCTCCGGGACGCCCGACTGCCCGACGACCTGCACCTCCTCGGCCAATAGCGGCGTGCGCTCCGGTTGCTCGACCAAGAAGCGCACGCGCAGCAGATAGAGAGTGGTGAGCCGCTCGACAGCGCGCGTGCGAATGACTCCACAGCGCGTCGCGCGCGCGGCACCGGCCTTCGTGAGCGCCTCCTCCATCAGGAATTGCGCCAAGGTGGCGACGAAGCGGTGGTTGCGGCCGAGGTACTCGGCGCCTTCCGGCGTTGGGGAGACGAAGCTGACCGGCCAGTGACCGGACTTGGTCTTCGGCAGGACGAAGTCGATCGCGGCCGGCAACGTGGCTCGCGCCTCAGGGGTGCCGGCGATTCGAAAGACGTCGGTGCGGCGGTCAGGAGTGATGCTCAGACCAATTCGCTGCGCTGCGTTCAGCACGAAGCTGCGCACCGCCTCGGGATCACCGAGCACCGCGTCGGTTGCTTCCAACTCGCGCCGAACTTCGTCGGGCTTCAACGCGCGCTGCGCGAAGCGCGTGCGGTTTTCTTTCTCCCGCGCAGCATCGAGGTCCCAGCGGCGATGCAGGTTGTTCACCTCCGGCAGATCGAAGGCGAGTTGCAGTTGCTGCGCCGGCGTCTCCCGACCCCGTCGCAAGAACAACGCGTTCAAAACGGCCTGGGTGACCGTCTCGCTTTCTGCGGGCACGGGGACATGTGTGCCGAGCGTGCGGTGAATCTCGCGTGCCTTGTTCAGCAGAACGTCGAGCACGACGCCATCAACGGGATTCTCCGGACTAAAGAAACGAATTGTCTTGACCGTCGGCGCTCGTTGTCCGAAGCGATCGACGCGGCCCTCTCGTTGTTCGAGCCGGTTGGGGTTCCACGGTAAGTCATAGTGGAGAGCGGCATTGAAGGCGTCTTGCAGGTTGATACCTTCGCTGAGGCAGTCGGTCGCGACCAGGACACGGCACTTGTCTTGCGCCAGCTCGTCGATCTTGACGCGCCGCTCGTCATCGCCAAGGGTGCCGGTCACGGCAACGACACGGACTTCTCTGAACTCGCTGCGCAACGCACGCTGCAAACCGGTCGCGACGTAGTCGGCGGTAGCGATGTACCGGCACCACACGATGGGGTGAAGACCGTTTCGCAGCAACGACGCAACGATCTCAGTGCAACGGGCCAGCTTGGTGTCGGCGGCGTCATGTGTCAGCCGACCCGCAAGACGGGCGAGATCACGCAGCTGCCGCCGTTCGGTCTCCGGCAACGTGGCCTCGGCAGATTCAACCGCCGGGGTTGGTGCACCGTCGTTCGGTTGCTCATCAGTCGGCTCCAACACGTACCGTTGAAACTCGGTCTCTTCGTCCACTTCCAGGCCGCCGTCGTGACGTCTCTCCAGCGCCGCGACGGCAGCAGCGGGGCTCGACATCACGCAGCGGAGCAGTGCGAGCGCAGCCCAGTAGCGGACCCGCTGTTGGCGTCTCGCAAGAGTCTGGCCGGTACGGACCATCTCTGAGCAGAAGCCATAGGTCCTTGAGAACAGCTCCCGGTAGCCGGGTGAGAGCGCGTACGGTTCGTCGGCCGGATCGCGGGTCGGAAAGCAGTGCTGACCCTCCCAGTCTCGTTCGATGTCACGGCGCGTCCGCTGGACAAAGTGGCGCGCCAGCTCGATGCGTTGTGGCTCGGTCAGCTGACCGACCTGCCAATCGGCGAACTCGGGACGCAGGAGGCTGAGCAGGGACTGAAACGCCGCCTCGACACCGCTGTGCGGCGTCGCCGTCAGCAAAATCACGTGGCGGTTCTGATTCGCAGCCAACTCTTCTACCAGCTCATGGCGTTGATGCTGAGCGCTCGAATTCGTCGCTGACGCTGAGCCATGGGCTTCGTCCACAATGACCAGCTCGGGGCAATCGAGCAGAAAGAGATGACGGTTCCGATCGCTCTTCACGAAGTCAATGCTGGCGACTTGGATCGGATAGTGGCGGTAGATGCTCTCGTTGCTGGTTTTGCGCCGCTCCAGCTGGTTCACGGTCCCCGAGCGGATCAGCACCGACTCAAGGCTGAACTTGTCTTGCAGCTCCGTCTGCCATTGCTCGCACAGATACGGCGGGCACAGCACGCACACGCGCTTGATCTCGCCGCGATCGAGCAACTCGCGAGCAATCAGCAGCGCCTCGATGGTCTTGCCAACGCCAACGTCATCGGCGATGAGCAGCCGAACCGGATCGAGCCGCAGCGCCATGAGCAAGGGAACGAACTGATACGTGCGTGGACGGATCGAAACGCGACCGAGCGAACGAAATGGCGTCGCGCCTTCCCGCAGCGTCAACCGCGCCGCCTGCCACAACAGATGCGCCGAGGCCGCGTCGGAGAGATCGTTCACCGTCGGCAGCGGAAAGGTGGCTGGTTGGACGCGTTCTTCCGGGATCGTGTAGCCGATCAAGTCGCTGAGCTGCTTCTGCAGGGCGACGATTTCGTCGTCGGCGCCGGTCAGCGGGCGAAGCTGTATCAATTCGGGATTGTCGCTGGGGAGCAGCACCCAGTCGCGGTTACGGCAACGAACGATCGAGCCGGGGTTCAATGCGCTCATGGGCCGGCATTGCGCCTAGCGATAGGCGTCCTTGCGATGCCGAACGTGGCTGATATCGATCAGCCGGCGTGCGTCGTCGATTCGGTAAATGATGCGGTACTCCGCGAGGCGAATGCGCCAGAGGTCTTTGGCACCGCGTAGCTTGCGCACCCCACGCGGCCGTGGGTTGATGGCCAGATCGTCGATCGCCTTCACCAGCCGAGGATGAAGGGCGGCCGGAACGGCATCGAGGTCGCGCTCGGCTGGGCGCGAAAGGACAACGCGGTAGTCAGTCACGGCGAGCGTGTTTCTTCAGCAAGCGCTCTCGCACCGTCTTCCAATCGACGCGAGGCTCGCGCGCGCGGCTTTCTGCCACCATGATGTCGTAGAAATCCTCCCACACTCTACGGTGCCGCTTCAGGTCGATCAGCACCCCCGTGCGATTGCCTTCGGCATCTGAGACGAACTGCACTCCTCGCAACGTCATGTGTACCCTCCGGGCCTGGGCGACATCCTATAGGCTGACTGGCCAACCCGCGCAATTCGAGCGTTCTCATGTTGCCCTGTGGTGACGTCGTCCCGCTCAATTCGAAGCCAGGCCAAACACGTCAGCATGCGCGGCGATCTGCTCCGCGAGGGGGTGGTCATAGCGGATGACGATGACGCGATAGCCACGATTGACCAACTCCGTCCGAATCCCCCGGTCACGCGTCACGACCTCCGGTTGATCGTGGACGCTGCCGTCGCAGAACACGCACACGTTGGGCGCATAGAAGAAGTCGGGGATGCAGTTCACCTCTCGAATAGGTCGTTGAGCTTCATCAGGCAGGCGGTGGCGACCGGACGCGAGCGCATCCAGGAAGCGGCGTTCCAGCTCGGAGCGCGAGTCGGTGAGGGAGCGCAACCAGGCGAGGTGCGCGGCCCAATCGCGCCCACCGAGGCGAGGGAAGGTCACGCTCGCGGCGAGGTCGAGCAAGTGCTGGCGCACGCGATGGCGGTCGAGCAGGGGTGCTTCGAGTTGGTTGGCGAATGTCATGAGGCATTCGTAGCAGGCGGCCAAACAGTCCGGTTTCAGATCATTGCCGCTCTCATCGAAATGGCAGCGGGCAAGCGCCTCGCGCGCCACGCGGGCAATCGCATCGGCCTCCTCCACTATGCGTCGTAGCACACCGGCGCCGCCCTCCGCCGCTTCGTAGAACAGGATGGCACGATGTGCGTCCCTGCCAATACGTTCCGCGGCGAGTTCCGCTTCCTCGATCTGGAAGAGCTGCTCGCAGCCGCGTTGCAATGCATACTGCAAGCTGGCTTCAATCTCCGGATCGGCCGTCAGTTCGGTGCGGATCAAGCGAGCGAGCAGCACGTTCTGCGTTCCGTGAACCGACAGGCGCACGTTTTCCGTGCGATGCGGACCGGGCGCCGGGCGCCGCCGCGGCGGCGTGTTGGGTGTCACAAGGTCGCCGCTGTCGAGGTCGATGAGGAATCCCGGCTGTGGCGCGCCGCGCGGGCAATGGTTGATGCGCACTACCGTTGCGGCTGGGCCGAACACCAGGCGCAGCACTGCCGTCTCGCGCGTGATAACATCAGCCTCCCATGTGCGCGGCTCACCCCCTTCGGTCGCAAACTCGAAGTGTGTCGTCAGATCGAAGCCACGCCGTCTTCGCTCCTCTTCATCGCAAGTGATGCGTTCGCGCCGGATCGTGCGGGTGTTGGGCATATCGAGCACCTGCACCAGCTCGCTGTTCGCACCGTCGAAGCGCGTCGTACAGTAGGGGCAAAGGTCGAGGGCGTCGCCGCAAATCGAACCGCACGTGCGACAGAGTCGCCGCCGCTGCCGCCGATCATCAAGCCCACCCGGCGGTGATTGGAACCCATTGATCTCGAACTTGGCGCCCTCGTGATAGACGATGTTTCCGGGAGCAAACTCCCGCAGGGCGAGAAAACGTGGGCGGCTGATGTATTCGCCATCCCCGCGCCGCACCCAAGCCCGCACCGGCAACGCAGGGAAATTGTAGCCTGGCAGAAAACCCTCGCTGGCGAGATAGCGATAGGGATAGAAATCGCTCTCTTCGCGCCGGGTGTTCTGTTGTCGCAGCAGGTTGAGCTGTCGGAGCGCTTCGCCCTGACGGAAGAGCGCTTGCGCTTGCTCTTCGCGGGAGCGTGCACGCCGCAGGGCGTTCTGGGCGTCGGTGAGCTGGCGGTTGGCGGAACGGTACAACTCACGCCAGCGGTCGAACGCCTCGTCGAATCGGCGCGGAGCGTCGCGGACGACATCCTCGATCCACGCGTCGCTGAACCAGCCCGTCGCATCCAGCACGGCGCGGTCGGCGGCGAACAGACGCTGGGCAGATGCGACGACTTGGCGGAAGGCCTGTTGGGAAAGCTGAATCTGCCCGGCTGCGTTGGTGTTGAGCGGGATCGCCGGGTCATCCGTGTCGAGCACCTGTTCCAGGGACTGGCCGAGTGGAAGTCGCACCGTTGCCAACCACACCGCGTGGACGTGGGCACGTAACAAGTCGGGGTTCGCCAGATCCAGACGCGGTGGGCGAACACTCCCCGCAACCATCTCCGCGCGCCGCTGGAAGAAATACTGGTCGTGGCTATTGAGCGATCCGCAGTACGTGAAGATCAAGCCTGGCTGCCCTTCGCGTCCGGCGCGGCCGCTGCGCTGGGCGTAGTTGGCTGGCGTCGGGGGTACATTGCGCAGGTGGACGAGGTCGAGGTCCTTGATGTCCACGCCAAGTTCCATTGTCGGGGAGCAGACCATATACGGAAGACGCCGTAGGCCCTCTTGCTCTTTGGTTCGGTCGTTTTCGCTCCAGCTGAAGCGACGCTCGCGGCGTTCGCGCTCGCCTGGCTCGACAACCTGCGCGGTATGTTCGCGGGCTTCCAGGGCGGCCAGGGTGCGCCCCGCTTCGCGGTAGAAGTCCTGGAAGAATCGGTTGGCACGCGGCGGTGGCGGAGTGTAGACCGCACTTGTTGCGCGGCGCGAGTAAAGCGGATCAGGCGGCGGAGGGCTGCCGTCGCCGAGGCACCACAGCAGTCGGCCGGCGTTGAGTTGCAACACCTGATGGTCATCGACTAGCTCAGAGCGTAGAAAACCTTGGCCGGCGAGCAACGCAACGAATTCCCGCACGAAGCCGGTGTAATTTGCCGTGCTGAGTTGCGGCTGTCGGCGAAGGTACACGCCGAGAGCGCTGCGCTCGCCCAAGCTGAACGCTTCCACGACTCTGTTTGACTGGCCGAGCAACACGAAACGTTCCGAGGGTCGCAACTCGTTGGTCTCCGGGTCAAGTCCCCAATACTCGTTGAGGTGCTGGTCGGCGCGGCGGCGGAGTTGCTGCTGCGTGGTCTCTTGGAGGCACGACGCGGCGATCGCTCGCTTGCGGCGGAAATGATCCAAAACCGTGTGGGTTAACTGCAGGCGTTCGCCCGGTGTCCACGATGCCAGTTGAGGATGAAAGCTCCAGAGGGTTCCGTCGTCGCAGAGCACGCCGAGCCCGGCGTAGTCGAGGCGCAGCAACCCGACCTGTTCGAGGTTCGGTTGCGTGAAGCGCCAGCCCCGGCGGAGGTCCTCATACAGGCGATATTCCGAGAGGTCCGTGAACGCCTGCATGACATCGCGCGCTGCGGGCGAGGTGGGATCGAGGTTACGGTCGCGGCCGACTTCACGCACGCCCAGGCCGCTCGCAGCGACCACGGCGGCGGCCACCCGATCGAAGGTGAGCTGGCCCTCACGCTGCAACGCCGCATGCAGAGCGCTGCGCAAGACCGCGACGTGAATGAAATCGTTGAAGTGGCCGGTTTGGAGCGACGCGTCCTGTCGGTTGTCGGTGAACGTCAGCAACTTATTACGAGCGACGCCTGTATCACCGGCATGTTGCAGTACGGAGCTGGCGATGACCGTGGTGGCGCTGCTGCGCCCTTCGTTCGTGAGCGTGGCGAGCTTCGTCAGCTCGCTCTGACGAGCGGTATAGAACTCGCCGCACCCAAGACAGAGGGAGAAGGGCTGTGGTTGGTACCACACCTTGATCGCGCCGTCGCGAACGTCGCTGGCCAACGAGCCGTCGGGCGCTACCCACAGCGCAGTCGGCACACGGTCGCGGTACGTGCTCTTCAGGCGACCCCGGCGGTCGCACCAGTCGTCGGGGATGTCCGATTCGCTCCAGTCGCGCTCATCACGGGCCAGCATGAAGTAGCCGGCGGTGCCCGGAGCGGCGGTCGGATCAACGACGCCTTCCGGATGAGGACGGAAGCGCGGCGGACTGTCATCGCGCAGCACGTGGTAATAGTCTTGCCCGCACTGCCGGCAAAAGCGGAGTGGCAAGAACACCCGGCCGGCGCCTGCGAATACCTGCCCTTCGACCGAGAACTCGCGCCGGTCGATTGGCTCTACGGTGGCATAGAGCGCACGCCCTTGCGCGACAAACTGGTGCAGCTTCATCGCGAACGCCCGTCCTTCTTCCGGCAGGCGAATCCGGCTTCCGCACAGAAGCGCATCCCGCAGCGCTTCCCGGCAACGCGCTTCTTCCACTGCTGAGTCTGTCGCCAGTTGCGACGCTGCGTCGATGAGCGTTCGCGGTACACGCCGCCGCAACTCGCCGGATGCCTCGGCTTCGAATCCGAGAGCCCGCTCGGCCCAGCGGGCAAGTGGATGCTGACGGAAGGCATCGAATTCTCCCGGAAGCGGGCTGCCGATTGTGCCGGCCAGTTCGTCACGCGACGGAGGTTCGCTGCTGCCGGTCGTCAGGGGCTCGATAACTTCTTCCACCACGTTGTCCGGTGCGACCAGCTGGCCGAACAAGCGCGTTGCGAAATCCGCGACGGCCTGTCGACGGGCTGGCGGCGAGGCGCTGCGATCGGACACCATTGTCGCACTCGTGCCGATACACAGCAGATCGGGCCGCGCACAGCGTTCGCGCAAGCGGCGAACGAGCAACGCCACGTCGGCGCCTTGTCGACCACGATAGGTGTGCAGCTCGTCGAGCACGAGGAAACGGAGGCTGCGCTCGAGACCGAGCAAGCGGTGGTCTTCAGGACGAACGAGTATCAGCTCGGCCATCACGTAGTTCGTCAGGATGATTTGTGGCGGGCGTTGCTGGATTTGCTCGCGCTCCGGGTCGCGCGTCTCGCCGGTGTAGCGCGCGAAGGTGACGGGGAAGTCGCGGCCGGTGCGGCGCGCAAAGCCCTCGCGCAACGTCTGCAGTGCCTTGAGTTGCGAGTTCACCAAGGCATTCATCGGATAGATCACCAGCGCCGCCACGGCGTCGGTTGGCTGACCGGACCGGCACAGGGCATCGACGATCGGAAGAAAGTAGGTGAGGCTCTTGCCGGAGCCAGTGCCACTGGTGACCACGTAGCTGACCCGGCGCGCTGCAAGCTCCAACGCCGCGCGTTGGTGCTCGTACAAGCGAAACGGTTGCCCGTCGGCGTTTCGAAAGATCTCGCCGCAATCGGAATGAAGTGCGCCAGTGCGGGCCAGCTCAACCACCGTGGTGTTTCGGCGATATGACGGACTCAGCTGCAGCAGGAAATCCGGCCACAGCCGTGCTTCATCCGCCAGGGCCTGATCGACGAATGCCCGAGCGCGATCGTCCGCGATCGTGAAGAGCGACCGGACGTAGTCCTGGTAATCACTGAGGACGCTGGCGTGGAGGTCAAAGACGCTCATCGGTGGCGCCGACGCACTGTGGATCTCGCGCGTGGGTCACCGACATAGAGCCGAACGGGGGCGGTTTGCAACTCGCGTCCCCATCCGCCTGCGGTCACGTCTGCCTGAGTGCCGGGTCCCACAGCCTTGCGTGCAGCCACTCTTCGATCAGCAGTCGTGGCGGTGTGCGGGGCATAGCGTCATGTCATCGGTGGGAGGCCACGCCTGCGCGCGCCACTTCGACCGTCGTGCCGCGGGGGGTGTAGCCGGGGGAGAGGTAGTACATGCGGTAGCTGATGTGGCCGTAGTCTCCGACCAGATGTGTGCGTTTGAACGGCGTCGGGATCACTTCCTGTGCGCTGTGCCAGTCGGCGAACTGAAACGGCTCCCAGGCATGGTAGATGATGAGCTGCCCCGGCTGCACCGCGGGCGAGAGCTTGACGCGAACGGCGAAAGTGCCGGCGTCGTTGTGCGCGGTCACCAGCGCGTGATCGCCGATGCCGCGAGCGGCGGCGTCGCGGTCGTTCATGTAGGCGACCGGCTCGCCCCGTTGCAGCCGCAGCATGTCATGCTGATCGCGCCAGATGGCGTGGATCGACCAGCGCGTGTGGCCGCCGGTGATTTTCAGCGGGTACGCGCCGCCGAGCGCCGGCAGCGCCTGGAAACAGGGCAACTCTTCGCCGGCTTCGAGGAACCACGGGTGATCGAGATAGAACTGCTGGCGTCCCGTGAGCGTGGGCCAGGGCTCCTTCTTCTCGACGAACCACTGCGATGGGTAGACCGTTTCGCCCGGCTGGAAGTCGCTGCAGATGCCGCTGCCCGGGCCGTACATGCCGATGTCCTCAATCCGCACCGCGCCGGCCTTCACGCCCTGCTCCCAGGTGCGGCCGCCGACAACTGAAGCGGAGTTGTCCATGATATACGCCAGCGCCGAGGTGTCGTCGTCCGGTGCAAAGCGCCCGTCGCCGCTCCACTGGTCGTAGATCGCCGCCAAGTCCTTCTCGTGGCCAAGTGCGTCCCGATACGGGCCGACTCCCCGTTCTCGTGCCCGCTCCTGAATTCGGCGCGCGAGCAGCCCGTAGATCTGCCACTCGCCCTTGGCCTCGCCGGGAGGCTCAACCGCTTTGTCGCCGAAGACGACGTACGGGACGTAACTTTGCGCGTACTTGATGCCGCGCTTTTCGTAATAGCCGGCGGCCGGCAACACGATGTCCGACTTCATCGCCGTGGTGGACAGGCGGAAGTCGACGGTGACGACCAGATCGAGCTTCGGCCACAGGTGCTGCTCGATTACCTGCGGCACCGGCCAGCGCCGCAAAGCGTTGGCGCCGGTCGCAAAGAAAATGCGCGGGCGCTGCCCCGGCGGCGGGAAGACCTTCATCCAGCCGCGCTCGCACGCCTCGCGCACGGCCGCCGCCAGCTCGGGATGCGTCCGGCCGATCGATTCGTCGAGGCCACCGTGAAACCAGAGCCACAGCAGCATCGGCTGGAACGGGACGCCCTCGCGAACGAACTGCCGCAAGTGCCTCTCGATCGTCTGCGGTGATGGACGGTAGAAGCGCAGCGCGAGTTTCTGCCACCACGCCGGCTCTTGCGCGCCCGCCAGAAACTCGAAGCCGCTCAGCGACCACATCGCGCTCAGGCGCAAGCCGCCGCCGCGCTTGCCTTGATTGCCGGTGAGCGCGAGCAGGAGAATCATGCTGCGCTGCAACAGGTCCGTGTGGTAGTGCTTGCACGAGCCGAACGAGGCCAAGATCATCGCCGCGCCGGCCTTCGCCATGCGCCGGGCCGTGTCTTCGATCACCGCCGCGCCGACGCCGGTGATCGCGGCAACCTTCGCGGGTGTGTACTCAGCCAGGCGCTCTTTGAGCAGGCCAAACACTGGGCGGACGCTTACCGCCTTGCCGTCCACGCTAACCGAGTAGGTTCCTTCCAACGCCGGATCAATTTCGCCGAGCTGGAGCGTGGCGCGCCATTGTCCGGGGGTGCCGGGCGCCGGAGCGATACGCTGCGTCTTGGTGTCCCACACGTAGAACACGTCATCGCGTCCGCCGGGCGCGAGGTCACGCTCGCGTAGAAACTCGCGGGTGTCGTCGCGGACGAGAAACGGGAGATCGGTTTGCTCCTTGAGGTAGTCGGCGCGGTAGAGCTGCTCGTTGACGATAACCGCGGCCATGCCGAGGGCGAGCGCGGCGTCGGTGCCGACGCGCGGGTTGAGCCAGCGGTCGGCGTGGATCGACGAGGCGTTGAGGTCGGGCGCAATCGAAACCACGGTCGCGCCGCGGTAGCGGGCCTCCCACAGGAAGTGAGCGTCGGGGATGCGGGTGTAGACCGGGTTCATGCTCCAGACGACGATGAAGTCGGAGCAGAACCAGTCGTCGGACGAGCCGTCGACGGCGCCCAGGCCCCAGGTCTGCAGCGCGCCGATGGGCAAGTCGCCGGTGCCGGCGAGCGCGTCCAGCATCGGCACGCCGAGCAGCATGAACAAGCGCATCTGCGCCGCTGCGCTCGGGCCGAAGTCCATGTTTCCGAAATCCCAGGAGATGCACTGCGGGCCGTCCTGCACGCAGACGTCAACGATGCGATCGGCGATTTCGGTGAGGGCGTCGTCCCACGAAATCCGTTCCCAGCGCCCCGACCCACGCGGGCCGACGCGCTTGAGCGGATACTTCACGCGGGCGGCGCTGTGCGACAGCTCGGTGTAGCACGCGCCCTTTTGGCAGCCGCGCGGGTTGAAGTCGGGCAGGCTGGGATTGGTCTGCGAGTACACCGCCGCCTGCTCCTCGCGCCAGACCACGCCGTCCTTGACAAACACGTCCATCGCGCAGGCCGAGGCACAGTTGGCCCACAGATGCGTGCCGCGGGCGATCCGGTCCCACTGCCACTGCCGGCGGTAGAGGTCTTCCCAGTCGCGGTAGGCGGGCCGCTCGCCTGCCGGCGCCAGCGCAGCGCGCGGCGTGGCTCCTGACGCGACCAGTCGCAGCCCACTCAGGGAGAGCGTCAGGGCGGCAGTTCCCTTCAGCAACTCTCGGCGCGTGATCGTCGGGGCTTTCATGCGCTGCTCACACTGCTCCGATTGAGCGCAGAGAACGAACACCACGAAGAACGAAGAGCACGAAGAGGAGATCGAAGACCTGGTCTCTTGTCGTCGTCTTCGTGCACTTCGTGTTCTTCGTGGTTTGTCATCTGCCGCTCAGCCGCGATGATCCCGCTTCTTCCTACCCCTTGATGCTCTTGCCGCCGTCCACGACCAGCGCGTGGCCGGTGACGAAGCGGGCTTCGTCGGAGGCGAGGTAGAGCGCGGCGTAGGCGATATCCTGCGCCTCGCCGACACGGCCGAGGGGAATGGCCTCTTCGTACATCTTCCGCACCCACTCGTCCTGATAGTAGTTCGACATCGGTGTGGCGATAGCGCCGGCGATGATCGAGTTGGCGCGAATATTTTCACGGCCGTAGCCCACGGCGATCGCGCGCGTGAGCGCGACCACGCCGCCCTTGGCGGCGGTGTACGCATGAATCGGGAATCCGCTGCCTTGAATCGCCGCGGCCGACGCGGTGTTTACGATCGCTCCGCCGCCACGTTTGATCAGCTCGGGGATGGCGTGCTTGCAGCCGAAGAACACGCCCTTGAGGTTGATGCTGTGGGTGTAGTCCCAGTCGTCGGCTTCCAGATCGGCAACTAAAGCATCGCGGCCCTCGCGAATGCCGGCGATGCCGGCGTTGTTAAACATGATGTCCAAGCCGCCGTAGGTAGCGACGGCGAACTCCACCGCCGCTTTGACCTCCGCTTCCTTCGAGACATCGACGGCACAGAAAGCCGCCGAGCCGCCCGTCTCTGTGATCGCCCGGACGGTCTCCTCGCCGCCTTCACGGTTCCAGTCCACCACCACCACGCGCGCGCCTTCTCGGGCGAACAGCTGTGCGCTCGCCCGCCCCATGCCCGAGCCCGCGCCGGTGATGAGCGCAACCTTGCCTTCAAGCCTTCCTGTTCTCATCTGCATTGTCCTCGCAAGAGCAACAGAAAAAGGAACCACCGAGGCACAGAGCGCTCAGAGGCTGACGCGCTTGACCCCGTCGACGAGGCGCTCAACCTTGAAGTTGATGAGCAGGCCACGCTTGAGTCCCCACGGTGTCCTCGGTGCCTCTGTGGTTTACCTGTCCGGTCATGCAAGGCTCGGCAGGTGACGCTGGAACCACTCACGCGCCGCCGCCGTCACCTGCTCCAGCGCATCGCCGAGGTAGAAATCGACGTGAGTGACGCCGGGGAGAAGTAGGAGCTGCTTCGGCTCACCGGCGCGGGCGTACAGGCTGCGCGCCTCGTCGGGTGAAACCAGGTCGTCGTTGCCGGCATGGATGAAGAGGATCGGCCGCGGTGCGATGTTAGCCACCACGTCTTCCGGAGCGAACTGCGTGATCGCGTCGGCCGACTCCAACGTGATCGCGGCCTCCTCGCCGGTGAAGACGCCGCTCTGCGCCGCGGCTTCCATCAGCTCGCGGATTGCCGGGCTCGGCGGCACGACGTCGAACGCCTTCATCCGCCGCGAGCTGCCCATCCGCACGCGATCGCGCCGGTCACGTTCGAGCAGCGCCTCGAACTCTTGCCACTCCGACGCGCTGCGCAACGAGCGCAGCCAGCGCCGGCCGTTGCCGATCGCCAGGCTGGCGACGGTGCACTTAACCCGCGCATCCATCGCGGTGACGTGCACGACGTTGGCGCCGCCGAACGAGGTGCCGTAGAGCCCGAGCCGCTCCGGATCGACGCCGTCTTGCAGCGCCAGAAACGTGAGCGCGTTGCGGATGTCCTCCGCTTGTTCGAGCGGCATCAGCCGATCGCGTGGCCCCTCGCTCTCGCCCCAACCGCGGTAATCAAAGATCAGACAGGCGTAGCCGGCTTCGCAGAACGCCTGCGCCAGGATGGGGAGAAACATCTCCTTGGTGCCGGTGTAGCCCTGGCAGAGCACGATGCCGGAACCGCGTCCCGACGGGCTGTCGGGTGCATAGAGCACGCCCGCCAATTTCGCCCCGCCGCTGAAGAAGTGAACCGCTCGCTCGTGCACGTTACTTCCCAAAGCGGATGAGGGCTTGCGAGTCGAAGAACCGAGGCTCCAACCGGATGCCGTAATCCGTCGGCGCGTTCTTCATGCCCGTCGGCGGCGGCCCCGCAATCGTCGCGCGCCCGAGCTTGAGGCTCTCGGAGCCCTGCCACGTGGTGGTGAAGCCACGGAAGTAGTTCTTGCCGTCGGGGCTAACGTTGAGGAGCCCCACGACTCCGTACACCGTCACCAATTCCCCACGCCAGTCGAACTTCCTGTTGAACGCACCCTGGTAGGTCTCTTTGTCGATGTACAATTGCACCTTGCCGTAGAGGTAGTACTTGTCCTTTGGAACGCCCTCGATGATCCAACACTTCCTCTTGGCGAGCGCCATGCTCACCGGCGCCCACGCCAGGCCTTTCCACGCCGGATCTTGGTAGCCGACCATCGGCTGATCCCCCAGCACGATACGCCAGCCGCCGGTGTCGAGCGCGTGCGTCGTGACCTCTCGCTTCAGGCTGTACGGATCGCAGAAGCGGTAGATGTCGGCTTCACCGACGAACTTCCAGGTGAAGTCCTCCGGTTTGCCGTCGAAGAACGGGCCGTCATCTTGGCTGAGGTCGGAGCCCAGGAACCCGTCCGACCGGTTCGCTGGGCTGATCTGGCGCACGCGCCGCAAGGCGGGGACAAAGGCCCAGACACCGTCTCGTCTCTCCGGGTCGCGGTAGCGCCAAGTCAGTGCGGCCGTGCCCTGCAGATCGGCTGGCGTCAGGGTGGTCGCCAGCATCTGACTCATCAGATTGCTCGGGTTGCTCGGCGGCCTGCGCCACGCCGGTTGGCCATCGTAGTAAAGGAAGTAGACCTCCTGACTGAGCGCGCGATCGAGACCGGCACGGCCAACCAGGTTGAGCATGGTGACGGTCCGGTTGTTTCCCTGGCTCCAGAAGCCGTAATAGTGGTTCCACAGGATCTTGACGCCGGCGGCAGGATCGTCCGGATCGATGCGCGGGAAGGGAACGCCGGCGATGAATGCCGGCTGCTGCCCCGTGCTTTTCTCGACCACGGTTCCCTCGGCCGTAACCGCGAACCGATCCGCGTTGGCGCTGCGGGACGCTTTGAAGTCTTCGTCCCACTCCATCACCCCCTCGGGCCACTCCATGATGCGGTTGGCGTACTCGCCTCGGCGGTAATGTTCCAGGATCTCCGGAGGCAGGAAACCTTCGGCCTGCTGCCAATTATGCTGATCGAGAACCTCTCCCGGCCGCAGACGCTGGTCCTGTTCCGCACTTGCCGGCAGCGGGGCGAGCAGCGTGAGCAGGAATGCTGCAACGAGCCTCGTTCTCAACTTGCAGGGCATCACCAGTCCTTACAATCGCGCCGCGAGCTCGAAGGCCTCGCACGCGGCGGGCAGCGACTTCCGCGGCCAGCGCGCATCGCCGATGGTGTGCGTGCGGATTCCTTCCGCCCGGAGCTTCTTTGCGAGCGCTCCGTCCCGGCGCAGCTTGCACACCACGACGGCATCGACGTTACTGAGCACCCGTCCGTTGCTCAAGGTGACGTTCCCGCGGACGGCATCACTGACGGTGCAGTCTCGAACGATCTCGACGCCGCGTTCGGCCAGCTTGATCCTCAGGTAGAGAGCAGACGCGGTTACCTCCATGACATCCAGCGGGAAGAAGCGAGGAAGCTCCACGGCAATCACGTCCTTTCCGAGCTGCGACAAGTACAGACTGACGCTCAGGCAGTAAAGGTCATCGCCCCACACGACGAGCTTCTTATCCGCGCCGTTACCGGCGACCGCCTCGTCCATGCTCAGGCAGCGCACCTGCGCGTGCCACGGCGGCAGCGACGGTCTTGCTCCGGCGGCGACGATGACGGTGTGCGGGTTCAGCACTCTGATCTTGGCCACGCTGGCGTCTTCTCGCCGGACAGTGACGTTGAGCCGCTCCAGCTCCTTCTTCATGAAGTCGAGGAAAGTCCTGGTTTCGCCGTTGCCTGGCACTTGCGCCATCAACTGCAAGCGCCCACCGAGCTGGCCCTTCTCGAACAGGATGACCTCGTGGCCTCGACGCGCGAGCACTTCGGCGGCCGTCATGCCTGCTGGTCCGCCGCCGACGACAACGGTGCGCTTTTTCTCGGCCGGGGTAACGCGTAGTCTGCCCTCGGCGCCGAGCTGCGGGTTGACCAGGCAGTGAATGCCGCCCTCCAGTCCCTCCGAGATTTCGAGGCACTGGTTGCAGCCGATGCACGTGCGGATCTCGTCAAATCGACCTGCCTGCGCCTTGTTGGGCATCTCCGGATCGGCGAGCAGCGCGCGGCCCATGATGACCAGGTCCACCTGGCCGTTTCGCAGCAGCGACTCGGCGTGCACAGGATCGACCACGCGAATCCCGCCCATGACGGGGATGCGGACGGACTGCTTGATTGCCTCGGCGAGTGGCACGAAGGCGCCCGGCGCGTCTGCCATCGGCGGGATCATGAACGGATACGAGCCATACAGGCCGGCGGTGACGTTGATAACATCGGCCCCCGCGTCCTCTGCCCACGCGGCCATGGCCTTGGCGTCGGCGAGCGTGGCGCCGCCGTCGACGAAGTCGGCGCCGTTGAGCCGCAGCGAGATGACGAGGTCCTCACCGGCAACGCGCCGGACTTCGCGGATCACCTCCAGTGTGAATCGCGCCCGCCCCTCCAGGCCGCCGCCGTATTCGTCGGTGCGCTGGTTCAACAGAGGAGAGTAGAACTGGTTGAGGAGATACCCGTGGCAGCAGTAGACCTCGACGCCGTCGCCGCCGATGGCTTTGACTCGCCGCGCCGCCTCGCCGTGCTTTCGGATCAGATGGCTGATTTCGTCCTGCGTGAGGGCTTGCGGCCGCGCCTTGGAGATGTGCTCGAACACCTGGCCGTGCTTGCGAAACCCCCACGACGGCGGTCCCGCCGACGGACCTTTCGGTTGGCGCGCGAACCTCCAGGCCGAACCGAACAATCTTGCATACGCGCCCGGGAAGTATTTTGGAAGGGACACCGCCAAGCGCTCCAGGCCCGGGACGTGCGGTAGGAGGTAGAACAACGGAGAGTAGATCGATCGCCGCCCGCCGTGGCCCAGTTGAAAGAAGAGCGCCGTCCCGTGTTCGTGCACGACCTCGGCGAGCCGGGCGAGCGGCGGGATGAAGCGGTCGTGGTCGATCAGCGGTTCCATCAACGGGATGACGTTGCCGGTGCGGTCGATCCCGGTGTGCTCGAAGATGATCAGGCCGACGCCGCCGCGCGCCTTGGTGCGATGGAACTCGATGTGACGTTCGCTGATGCGCCCGTCGAGATGGCCAAAGCCGGTGCCCTGACCGGGCTGGACGATGCGGTTCTTGATCGTCTTGCCGCGGATGGTGATGGGTTGGAAGAGGCACTCAAGGTTCATATGCCCGTGCCTTGGAGTGCGGGAGCCTGCTCCCGCTTTGGGGTGGTGTGTGGCGCCGGAGCGCGGCCCGAAAGCGGCGGCAAGCCGCCGCACTCCACATTGACAACTCTGCGCAGTTCATTGGCCCGCCAGGGCAGCGCCGCCCGCCGCCTGCTCCCTCTCCTCCCAGGAGAGGGTCGGGGTGAGGTGATGAAGAATGCCACGAATGCTAGAGGCCGGCGTACGCGATGACCATCCCGAAGGTGAGTGCCGCCGAGCACCAATACCGGACGAACGACGGCGGGCGGCTCAGCCACCATTCGACGAATCGTTGGAGACGCGCGGCGCCCAACGCGAGCAGCGCCACCGCTCCAACAAGCTCGAGCGCTCCGAGGACGCGGACAAAGCTCGGGAAGCGACAAGACGACGCTGCCAGGATGAAGAGCACTCCGAATCCGAGCCGCAGGGCGAGCGTCACCGGAAGCCCGGTGAGAACGCGCCAACGAGAGAGGAGGTTGGCCAGCTGGCGTGGAGCAGCAACACCGAGCAGGCCAACTCCCGCAACGCCGATGCCCGCGAGAGAAACCAAGAGCGCCATACCCAGATCCTCCTCGGGTTTCACGATCTAACACGCAATTATATGCGGCGAATGAACTCGATGGCCGGCGGCACGGGAGCAGCGCTCCCGCGCTCAAGTTGGGGAGCGCGGACGTACCCAAGCTCCTCGCGGCGTGGAGCGGCGTTCCACGCCGCGTCCCGAAGCAACTGACCGCACGCACCTTGGAGCTCACGCGCATTGGGCGCAGTCGCAGCCGTCGAGCAGCCGCATGAAGTCGAGGTCGCAGCTCCAGCTGTTACACCGGGCGCAGGGATAGACATGCCCCTGACCGTGCATGCGGTGCTCTTTGATCAAGCGGTAGCGTTCGTAGCCCACTCGGATGAAATACTCCGCCGGCGGTTTCGGCCGGCCGTGGTAGGCGGCGCCTTCGGTGGATTGCCACACGGTGGTGCGCGGCAGGACGCCCTTCTGAAGCAACGTCGCGAAGCACCGCCGCCACGCCTCCAGCCCTTCCTCGGCGTCGCGGATGCCGTGGTCGGAAACCGTCTCGACGCCGACCACGAAATTGCTCTGCACGTTGCCGGCGCCGAAGATGCCGACCGCCCGCTCCAACGCCGCCAGACAACTATCGCGCCCGATGTAGCGCGACTTCGCCGGCACGATCTCGGGCCACAGGCGCGCCTCCCAGGTGTCCATGTGATGCGCCAGCACGTTGAGGCCGGCGTCCTTGAGCCGCCGCTGGTCGGCTTCCGCCATGGCGGACACGCAGGCTTCGAAGCAGGCGGCGCTGCCCAACTCGTCGCGTACCGCCTTCAGCGGCGCCAGAATCTTGCTGTAGTGCGCCGCCTCCTTGTGCGTGTCGCGCAGGCTGCCCCCGGTGAGCGATACGTGCCGCACGGGGCCGTGCGCCAAGGCACGGCGAAATCCTTCGGCCCAATGATCGGGGTGCGCCGAGATCGAGTACTCGAAGCCGCGGCGCTGGAAGTCGTCGACGGTCGAGTCGAGGCTGCAATAGCGGCACTGCTCATCCGTGCGCGAGTATTCGCAGTAGCGCAGAATGCAGCCGAAGAGGCACGAGCGCGAGAACAGCTGAATGACAGTGGGCAGCAGTTGTCCGTCGCCCAGAGCCGTCATGTACCAGTCGGGCCGGGGCTCGAAGGCGATCGGCTCGATTTCCTCGCCCTCACGGCACAAGACGTACTGAACGGCGCCGGACTTGCGGATGGTGTACGGGCTGGTCTTTTCCAACACCAGCTTGACCGGCGTGCCGTCGGCCAGGTCGAACTTCCACGGTACCATCATCATCCGCTCGTCGTCGGCCTTGGGGTTGTCTGCGTGTACCGGGTTCCACAGCAGGAAGAACGGCAGCGACGAGCCCCCGGCCTCTTCCACTTCGGGCGTGTACTGCACCCCGTCACGCAGCAGCTCGGTCTTGAGCAGGATGCTGCGGGGAAGGCCGGGGAAGGTGTCGGACAACTGGGCGAGGCGTGCTTGCCCTTGCATGGGTCACTCCACGCCGTCGATCAGCCGGGCGAAGTCGCGCGGCAGCGTGTAGACGCCGCACTTGTAGCAGCCGGCATCGAGGCCGACGTCGTAAGTCAGGTTGCAGCACTCCGCGATCCGGTCTCTTTGCGGCACGCTCCGTGGCACCACGCCGATCATGGCTTAGCCCTCCTTTGAACGGTCCCTCGACAGAAACAAGCGCCAACCCCTTGGAGTGCTCCGGTGTGGAACGTGGGAGCTTGCTCCCGCTTTGGCCGCGGGCAGCCGGCCGCCCGATGCCCAGCAGCGAAAAGCGGCGGCAAGCCGCCGCACTCCACCATGGTGCGTCCGTACTATCACTGGCCCACGTCTTCTCCGCCGTTACACTCTTTCCCTACGCGCAGTCCTCGCACGAGCAGCCGTGGACCAGACGGCGGAAGTCACTGTCGGTGCTCCAAGCCGAAGCCTTGTACAGATGGTGGCGCATGTAGCCGTAGGTGCCGGCCGCCGCCATCGACTCGTGATGCGCCTGCGCCACTTGCAGGAAGTATTCGGTCGGCGGCGGCTCCTTGGCCTCCCATGGCGAGCCGACCTCGACTTCCCACTGACTGGTGGAGGGAATGATCTCGTTGGCGAGCAGCCACTGGAAGCAGCGGCGCCAGGAGTCCACGCCCTCGGCTGGGCTCTGAAAGCCACCCGGCGCCACCATCTCCGGACCGATGACAAAGACGCTGTACACGTGGCCCTTGCCAAACACCTGGTGACAAGTCCGCAGCGAATCGATCCACATCTGGCGCCCGACGAACTTGTGCTTGCCGGGGACGATCACCGGCCACAGTCGTTCCTCCCAACAGTCCATGTTCGGGCCGATGTAATCGAGCCCGGCATCCTTCAGCCGTTGCACGGTACCGAGGTCCGGCGGCGGCGTCATGCAGGCGGTGAAGTCGGTCTTGGCGCGGCACTCTTCACGCACGCGGTTCAGCGCCTCGTACAGACCGACGTAGCGCGCTGACTCCTTGGCGGTGTTAAGCAGGCTGCCGCCGGTGAAATCGAGATGGCGAATGCGGCCCACCTCGGCGAGCGCGGCGCGGTAGGTCTCGGCGGCGCTGTCGGCCTTCACGGCCAAGTCGTACTCGATCCCTTGGCGCTGGTACTCCTTGAGGTTGGCGTCGAGGCAGCAGTAGACGCACTGGTCGCCGGACTTGGTGTATTCGCAGTAACGCAGCGCGCAGCCGAGCAGGGCCTCGCGCGTCCAGGACAAGAACACCGACGCCATCAGCGTCCCGCCAGACGTGCTTTGGAACAGCCAGTCGGTTCTCGGCTCGAAGCTCACCGCTTCGAGCACCTCGCCGTCGCGCAGGAGCGAGTAGCTGCCGTTGGTCTTGCGGACCTCGTACGGGCTGCTGCGGGAGAAGCGCACGACGACGGGTGTGCCATCACGCAGATCGAACTTCCACGGGATGGTGATGAGCTGCTCGCCCGCGGGCGCCTCTTGTGGATTCCAGCGATGGTGCGGATTCCAGATCAGGGAGTGCGGAAAGGTGGTGGTGCCGGCCGCCTCCAAGTCGCGCGTGTAGCGCGTCCCTTCCCGGAGGATATCCGCCTTGATGACGATGCTGCGCGGAATCGCGGGGAAGGTCTCGCACAACTGAGCGATGCGTTCGTGTCCGCGTAATCCACTCACTGTCATGGGTTGCTCCTCTCCTGCTGGTGAAGTTGGCCGCAGGTGTAGGACGCGGCTGTGGTGGAAACAATCGGCCGGCGGGTTCATTTCTCGTGGTTCGGAAGTACCGGTACGAACGGTTCAGCCGCCGGCGCGTCCTTGCTCATACGGTGGCCTCCTGCGAGCGGTCTTCGCTGCCACCGAGCAGCCACTGGAAGTCGGAGTCGGAACTGAGGTAACCGCAGCGGTGACAGGTCGACGAGTAATGCGGCCGCGCGTCGGTGGGGAAGTACATGCCGTGGCGCGCCAGGATTTTGTGGCGTTCGAGTCCGATGGTGAGAAAGTACTCAGTCGGCGGCGCCTGCCGCGGCTCGTAGAGCGAGCCGGGCGTGTTGCACCAGATGTGAGTGCGGGATTGGACGCCGCTCTGGGCGCACCACTCGATGCCCTCGAGCACCGACTTGATCCCGTCCGCATAGCTAGCAAAGCCGTCCGCCACCAGCTCCACGCCGACGACGAACTGGCAGAAGGCGCGGCCACGGCCGAAGCGCGCCACCGCGCCCTCCAGCCGTTCCATCCACTCCCGACGCCCGATGTGGCGGTTCTTGCCCGGCACGATCTCCGGCCACAAGCGCTCTTCCCACACTTCCATGTTGAAGCAGACCTCATCGACGCCGGCGTCCTTGAGCCGGTCCTGCCCGTCGTCATCGAGTGCCGCGGACATCACCTGGATGGTGAGATTGGCGCCGCGCTCAGCGCGCACGCGAGCTAGCTGCTCGGCGACGCGGGCGTGAATGTCTGCCTCCTTCTGCTGATCGCGCAAGGCGCCGCCCGTTAGCGTAATGTGCCGAATCTCCATCTCGTCGAGCGCGGCGGCGAGACACGTGGCGGCCGCCTCGCCCGACATGATGACGTCGTGATAGCCGTCGCCTTTGGCGATATTCTTGCCCGTCGGGTTCAGGCAGCAGAAGCGGCAGATGTCTTCAGGCTGGTAGTAGGCGCAAAACCGAATCGGGAAGCCGAGCAAGCGATCGGGTGATGACAACACGAAAACGCTGGCCATCTGGCGGCCATCTGCCAGACGGCGCGATAACCACTGCGGCCGCTTTTCGAAGCTGATGGGAATGACCGGCTCGTCGCCGTGGCGTAGCCAGAAGGCCCCGTCGTGCTCGCACATCTCATACGGGCTGGTGTGGTGGCGGACGAAGTCATAGATGACTTTGGCGGTGATGCCTTCGGGAAAGCTCATGCTGTGCGGCAGCCACGCCCAGTCTTGCCCCACCAGCGCATCCTCGATGGCGGTGTAGTCTTTGTGCACCTCACGGTCCCAGGGCAGGAACTCCGGGATGGCCCACTTGCCGATGTCGAGCGCCAGCGGCGTGAAGCGCACCGCCTCGCGCAGCACGTCGGTCTTGATCACGATCGAGCGCGGAATCTCCGGAAACTGGCGGCACAAATCGTCGATGCGGCTCATGGGATGCTGCCCTTTCGCTCGGCTATGCGGCCATCGGACTGTGGCCAGCGGGCGCGCTCGCCAGGTCCGCTTCCAGACTCACCGTGCGGCACTTGCGGCAGGTGCTCTGGAGCAGCGGGACGCGATACTGCCGATACAGCTCGCGCTGCAGCTGCGAGATCTCGAGAAAATATTCCGTCGGCGGCGGCGGGGAGTTCTCCCACGGCGAGCCCGGCGCCGGCGTCCAAAAGGTGAACCGCGGCAAGACGCCGTGGTCGAGGAAGAAGGTCAAATACTCCCGCATCGACTTGACCGCCGCACTGATGGTCGGCAGGCCGTGCGGCTGAACCGTCTCGCAGCCGGCGACGACCGTCGTCGTCGACTTCCACGGGCTCAGCAGCTTGGCCGCGCGTAGCATGGCTTGAATCCATTCGTCACGGCCGACGTACTTCGCCTTACCCGGCACCAAGACGGGGTAGAGCTTCTCTTCCCACACCTCCAACGGGTGACAAAGCGTGATCTTGCCGCGGCCGGCCTCGACCACGCGCCGCTGATCGTCTTCGTCGAACGCCTGGGTGATGACGTGCCAGGGCAGCTCGTTGTCGGGGCCGAGCCGCTCCATCATCTCGTCGAGGAAGCGGACGTAGAGCGACGCCTCCCGCTGCCGATCGAACAATCCACCACCGGTGAGATTGAAATGCGCGACCGGATGCTCCTCGCTTGCGGCCCGATAGACTTCGAGCACCCGGTCCACCGTCGGCTTCATCGTCCGTTCGATGCCGAGCTCGCGGGCGTGATCGACCGACGGCACGATGCAGCAGAACACGCATTGCTCGTTGGTGTTGAAGTACTGGCAATGGCTCAGCAGCGTGATGGCGAAGATGCAGTTGCGTCCCGCTGTCGACACGATCTTGCACATCGGCGTGCCGTCGCGCGCGCGGCGCATGAACCACTGCGGCCGCGGCTCGAAGAAGACCTCCTCGACCTCCTCGCCATCGCGGCAGAGCATGTAGCGGGTATCGCCCGGGAGGATCTTGATCGTGTACGGGCTGTCGGCGGCCAGCTTGACGATCGTGCTGGTGCCGTCGCGCAACTGAAAGAGGCACGGGAGCAGCACCCAGCCTTCGGCGACTTCGAGCTTGTCGTCGAGATGGTCGTGGTCCCAGTCGAAGATCATGTGGGTGTGCGGAATCGCCCAGCGGCCGATGACGTTGAGATCGGGAGTCCACGCCACGCCCTCGCGGAAGGCGTCGGCCTTGACGATGGCGGAGCGCGAAATGCCGGGAAATTGCTCGGCCAGCTGGTTGATGCGCTCACACCCTTTCTTGCCGTTCTCGGCGCGAATCATGGTGCCCTCCTCGCTGCCCGTTACAGCCCGCGCACGGTTGCCAGGCTCCGTTTGTTGGCGATGTAGCCGTTGTCGCGGAACCACCGGATCGTGTCGCGGATGCTGTCCTTGAGATCACGAAAAGCGAGGCCAAGCTCGGTGACCGCCTTCTGGTTGCTGTAATGATACGTCAGGTCGGACATCCGCACCCGCGGAATGCTGAGAATCGGGCGGCGGTGGGTGACGTACTGCGACACCAGCGGGGCGACTACACCGATGGGATACAGCAACTGGTGCGGCAAGCGGAAGCGCGGCGCCGGAATACCCGTGACTTCTTCGATGAGCCGAAAGAAGTCGCGGAAGCTCATGTTCACGTTCCCCAAGATGTAGCGCTCGCCGATGCGGCCCTTCTCGGCCGCCAGGATGAGACCCTTGGCGCAATCGCGGGCATCGATGAAATTCAACCCGCCGGCGGGATAGCCGAGTACCCGGCGATTGGCGTACGCCACCATCAGCTGCCCCGACGGTGATGGGATCGGATCGTTCGGCCCCATCAGAAACGTCAGCGCCACGCTGAGCGCCGGACAGCCGCGCTGTGCCGCCTTGAGAGTTTCCACGTAGCCGAGGAAGAGCGAGATCTCGGTGTGGTTGGCCAGGTGGAGGAGGTTGAGGACCGACTCCTCGTCGAGCAGCTCGCCGTTGTGACTGTGGCCGACCGAGGTGACGCCGTTCACGTGGATGAACTTCTCCACCCCGGCGGCGGTACTGGCCTCCATGAAGTGGCGTTGCCCGAGAACGTTGGCGTCGTACACGTCCTGCGTGCGCTCCGACCAGAACAATGCCCCCACACTGAACACCCACCGGCACCCCTGCACCGCCGCGCGCAACGACGGGGGATCGCGGAGATCCCCCACCGCCTTCTCGATGTCGAGCCGGTCGATCAACGAGCGGTTACTGCCCGAGCGCACCAAAGCGCGGACGCTATGCCCCTGGGCGAGCAGCTCCTCGACCAGAGCGTAGCCCAGCAGGCCCGTTGCCCCGGTCACTAGTGCACGCATACGACTACGAGACCGCTGGCGCGGGCGTGCCCGACAATTGATTTGCGCGCGTCCGTGGATTGAGCCGCCGCAGCGACGAGCGTGGTCATGCTGGGCATTGCTTCCGATTCGCTAATACTGCTTATTACTCCGACCGCGGGATATCATGAGGCATGTCATCCGCCGGCATGACGCGACTCACCCGGCGATCGCGCGGCCGGCGGCCAGGTACCCACGGACCAGCCAACGGGGGTTGCCTCGACTGACGGGAAGCCGATGTTGACCAGCGCGGTACGTTCTACGGTCTCCGCGGCATCACGCCCCGCCGGGGCCGCCCCGGTCGCGGAAGATGCCGAAGGTGCCGAGGGCTTTGGCGATCAGCTGGCCGTCTTCGGTGAAGCACTCGCCCTCGACCGCTGCTACGGTGCGGCTTAAGCGCAGTACGCGCGCCTTGGCGAGCAACGCCGGCTGCCGCGAGAAGGTGACGTAGTTGAGATTGAGCGCGTGCGTCGCCGTGCGGTCGTAGGGGCCGATGTTGCAGGCGACCGCCGCGCCCAGCGCGGTATCCAGCAACGCCGAAATCGCCCCGCCAAATACCGCCCCGAAGGGCGAGAACATTGCCGCCGGCACATCCATCCGCATCACCACCTCCTCGGTCGATACGCTCACTACCTGCATACCCAGCAGCCCGAAGAACGGGGGCATCTCGAGCTCGCGCTCGCGTAGATCCAATGGATGCGGTGGACGGTTCGCCATATGACCTTGACGCGCGCGCAGCTTGCCCCGACCGTGTGGTGCTTTGCAAGCGAGTTTGTGGCACCGTGCGAACCCGGTCGGAGAGAGGACAGCATGGGGCGACAGAGATTATCGGCGGTCGGCTTAGCCTTGGTCACGGTCATGGCTTTGGCCCGGCCGCAAACCGTGGTGGCGGCGCTCTTGGACGGGCTGTTCGCCAAACCCAGCTGGACCGTGGTCACACAACGCTCGCGCACGGGTCTGCTGGCGGCCGGGCACCCACTCGAGACCGTGACCACCTATCTTACCGACGACCACGTGATCCAAGACCGCCCCGCCCGTCGCACCATCGTGGACCTGCGAAAGCAGACGATCACCTTCATCGATAAGGAGAATCTTGCCTACGGGGTTGCCGGCTTCGCCGAGCTACGCCAGGCCCTGGCTGCAGCCGATGCCCGCCGCGATCAAGATACCACCTATCAGCGCCTGGCAGCTCCGAGCCGCGCCTTCCAGCCGCAGCTCACGGACGAGACCGCCAACATCGCCGGCCAGCGCGCCCGCAAGTATCGCGTGATGCGGGGTGCGGCGACCACGGACATCTGGATGAGCAGTGACCTCGATGTACCCGCCGCCGTCAAGCAGTGGGCCGATATGGATACCGTGCTGGCTCCGTCGGGTTCGGCGGTGATGGCCGAGCTGTCGAAGTTGGATGGCCTGCCGCTGAAGACGGAGAGTTGGGTGCTGCTGGGTGAGCAGAAGCAAGGGCTACTGGTCGAGGCTAGCGAGATCCGTCAGGCCGGGCCACCGGCTTCGATGATCAACGTGCCAGCGGGGTATCGTACGGTTGACTGGCGCCAGCTGGTGTGGCCCGGGCGCGCCGGCGTGCGGCCGTAACCCGGTTTATCTTTGCCTCGATCGAGGTTAGAAGGGGATCCCATGAGCGGCTATATCACCACGATGTTGTCGGCCGACGTACTGGTCGAGCTGGCGGAACAAAACCCCGACATGGTGTTGGTAACCCAGGACTTTGGGCCGATCGGCTCGTTCACCGAGCGCTTTCCGGCGCGCCACTTCGATGTCGGCATCACCGAAGAGAACCTCGTCGGCGTAGCCGCCGGGCTGGCCCATGCAGGCAAGCTGCCGTTCGTGATTGCGATGGCGCCCTTTGTCACCATGCGTGGCTTCGAGCAGATCCGCGACGACTGCGCTTACAACCGCAACCGCGTCAAGATCATCGCCCCGTTCGCCGGCCTCGAGGCCGGGCCCTGGGGAGCGACGCATCACGCCATGGAGGACATCGCGTTGCTGCGCGTGATTCCCGGCATGACAATACTGTCGCCGGCCGATACCGCCGAAGCCTTCCGCGCGGTGCGGGCGGCGGCAACCATCGACGGGCCGGTGTACATCCGCATGGGCTTTCTCAGCTCGATCGACGGCTACGATGCGCCGCTGCGCGTGGGCGAAGCGGTGACGATGCGGGAGGGCAGCAACCTGACGATCATCGCCACCGGCAGTTGCGTCGGCGCCGCCCTGGCGGCGCACGAGGCGCTGAAGGCCGACGGCATCGGCGCGCGGGTGCTCAATATGCACACGCTCAAGCCCATCGATCGCGCGGCGATCGAACGCGCCGCCCGCGAGACCGGCCGGATCGTGACCGCCGAAGAACACTCTGTGATCGGCGGACTCGGCGCTGCGGTGGCGGAAATCGTGGCCGAACTCGGGGTCGGGCGGGTCCACCGCGTCGGAATCAACGACGTGTTTTGCACCGAGGTCGAGCCCTATCCCGAATTGCTGCGTATTCACGGCCTCGACGCGGCGGGCATCGAAGCGGCTGCGCGCCGGCTGCTGGTGTAGGCGGTGCCGGCAGCGGCGCAGGTGACCGGTCAGGTGCGTGCGCATCCTCCCATTGTCATTGGCCGCCGGCTGCCGTAAGGAAAGGACCCGCTCGCCGCTGGTGACGAGCACCGATCGAAATGGCTACACCACTGCGGCTCCTGCTGGTCGAGGACTCTGAAGACGACTGCACGTTGCTGCTGCACCAGCTGCGCGAGGCGGGCTACCAGGTCACCTGTACCAGGGTCGAAACCGCCGCCGCCTTGCACGCGGCCTTAGCCACCGGCAGCTGGGACATCGTCATTACCGATTACTCGTTGCCCCAGTTCAGCGGCCCGGCCGCGCTGCAACTGGTGCAGGAGAGCGGCCGTGATCTGCCGGTGATCGTCGTCTCCGGCGCCATCGGCGAGGAAATCGCGGTGGCGATGATGAAAGCCGGCGCGCACGATTTCGCCCGCAAGGGCCATCTCACCCGCTTGGGAGCCGCGATCGAACGCGAATTGCAGGCGGCCCAGCAGCGGCGCGAGCGCAGGCGGGCCGAGGAGGCTCTGCGCCACAACGAGGCGCAGTTCCGCTCCCTGATCGAACACGCGCTCGACCTCATCAGCATCCTGACTCTCGACGGCACAGTGCGTTTCGCCAGCCCATCGTACGAAGCCGTTCTGGGATATGCCCCCGCTGCGATCGAGGGTGGCAACCTGTTCGACCAAGTGCATCCGGACGACCTGCCGGCGACGCGCCAGGCGTTCGCGCAACTGCTCGCCCATCCCGGCGACACCATCACGACCGAAGTGCGCTTACGTCACCGCGACGGCTCGTGGCGAACCCTGGAAAGCCTGGCGACTAATCTGCTCGCCGACCCGGTGGTGGCCGGCATCGTCGTCAATGCCCGCGACATCAGCGAACGCAAACGCGCCGAGCAGGCGTCGCACCAGGCCAAGCTCGCCGCCGAAGCCGCCAGCCGCGCTAAGAGCGAGTTCGTCGCCGAGGTCAGCCACCAGATCCGTACCCCGATGAGCGGCATCATGGGCGCCGCCGAGCTGGTCTTGGCCAGTCAGTTGAGTGCTGACCAACGCGAGTGCGTCGAGCTGATCAAGACCTCGGCCGAACAGCTGCTGACGGTGGTCAACGACATGCTCGATGTGGCCAAAGTCGAGGCCGGAAAGCTGGACCTTGTCACCGGAGATTTCTCCCTCCAGGCCGTCGTCCACGCCGCCATCGAGCTGGTGGCACTGCGAGTGCGCGAAAAGGGAGTGGAGTTCATGTGCCAGGTGGCTGCGGAGGTGCCCGACGCACTCAGCGGCGACGGCGATCGCTTGCGCCAGATCCTGACCAATCTTGCCGACAGCGCCGTCAAAGTCAGCCGCGGCGGTGACGTGGTTATGCGGGTCGAGCTCGAATCCCAAACCGATGCCGCCGCCACACTCCATTTCTCCGTCAGCCAAAGCGGCGGCGACCTCGTCGCCGAGCACCAGCAGGTGCTGTTCGACACGGTCGAGCCGGCGAACTCGGCCACGGGGGCTGCGGCCGGCAACGAGATCGGCGTGGTCATCGCCGCCAAGCTGGTGGCGATCATGGGCGGACAGCTGTGGGCCGCGCGCCGGCCCCGAGGCGACAGCGCGGTGCATTTCACCGCTTGCTTCGGCCGCGCCACCGCACCGGCCGCCAGCCCCGCGGCGGTGGAGGCGCTGCGTGATCTGCCGGTATTGGTGGTCGATGACAACGCCGCCAACGGCCGCTTGCTAGAAGAAATGCTCGGCAGTTGGGGCCTGCGCCCGAGCGTGGTCAACGGCGGCTGGGCGGCGCTGGCCGCCATGGCGCAAGCGGTGGCCGCGGGCGAACCCTTCCCGCTGGTGGTGGTCGATGCGCAAATGCCCGAGATGGACGGCTTCGCTCTGATGGAGGAGATCAAGAAGCGGCGCCGCTTGGCCGGGGCGACCGTGATGCTGCTGCCGGTCGCCGCCTCGCCCGAGGAGCGCGCCCGCGGCCGCGAGTCGGGGGCCGGTGACTTCGTGATCAAACCGGTTCAGCCGGCTGAGCTGCGGGCGGCGGTACTCGCTGCGCTGGCGGGGCACGAGCGCGCGGTGCGCCGGCGGCCGGTGCGGCCGGCCCCCGAGCTGCAGCCCGAGCAACGGCCGTTGCGCGTACTGCTCGCAGAGGACAACTTGGTGAACCAGCACCTCACCGTGCGGCTGCTCGAAAAACGCGGCCACCACGTCGTCGCCGTCAGCAACGGCCGCGCCGCCCTTGCTGCGGTCGAGCGGGAAGCCTTCGATCTTGTCCTGATGGACGTGCAGATGCCCGAGATGGACGGGCTGCAAGCCACCGCCGCGATCCGCGCCGGAGAACGCACCACCGGCGCTCACCTGCCCATAGTCGCGCTCACCGCGCGGGCCATGAAGGGCGACAACGAACGCTGCCTGGCGGCGGGCATGGACGCCTACGTCAGCAAACCGCTCCAAGCACACAAGTTGTTTGCAACCATCCGCAGTGTCCTCGCCGACGAGGCGAAGTACCGCAAACCGGCCTCAGGTACGTTACCGGCGAGTTAGGGTCCCTCGCTGGCGGAGCGGGGGCGTGGTGCTCGCGGATAGGGCAAGGCACGACGATGAACCCTCACCGCTCGCGAGCTATACAGCAGGACGCCGGCGACCCAATTCCAGCTCGGGCCGCGAGCGCAAGCGAGTGCGGTCTACTGATTGTACTTGGGCCCGAGATCTTCCCAGCGCTGCGGAAACCGGCCGCCCTGACCGCTGAAGCGCTGCAGGGCGTCGACGTCCTGCTCCTTCTTCAGCAGCGCACCGATGAAGGGGATGTGAGCCTCGATCTTCTCCATGCTGATCCCTGAACGCAACAGCGCGCTGATCCAGTCGATCAGCTCGGAGGTCGACGGCTTCTTGCGCAGCTCGTTCTGCTGGCGCAGCCAGTAGAACTTGATCAGCACCTGATCGAGGAGTTTGGCGTCGAGGTGGGGGTGGTGGACGTCGATGATCTTGCGCATCAGTGGCACGTCGGGAAACTCAATGTAATAGAAGATGCAGCGGCGCAGGAAGGCGTCGGGCAGCTCCTTCTCGTTGTTCGAGGTGATCATCACCACCGGGCGGTGCTGGGCGCTGACTTCCTC
>JACQVA010000145.1 GCA_016210005.1 Deltaproteobacteria bacterium
ACAGTACACAGTACTGTCAGACTGGTGAGGATTTGCCCGGTCGGCTGCACGTTACCCACAGACTTGTCGCACACCCTAGTCGGAGCGACAATCAGCCCCAAGGCGCGCAGGTTTGCCGGAACGATGCGGGCGGGCCGCCCGCACTTCCGGCGCTGCCGGGTCCGGGGCGAGGTGGGGTCGCAGGCAAGATCCGTCCACGGGTCACAAGTTGTGGACTCAGCCGTTGGGTTCCGGCTCTTCTTGCCACTCCTGACGCCCGACGGCGGCGGCCCGCGCCGGGGTGACTTTTTCGAAGGCCGCAGTGTCGCGCCGGCCTTTGACGAGGAACCACGACTCCGGATAGCCGCTCGAGTGCGCCACCCGTAGTTCCAACGGCTCACCCGGCCGGATCGCCGCCGCCGGCACGGTCAGATAAATCACGCCGGAGTTGCCGTGGATGATCTGCTTGGAGACGAACACCAAGCGGTAACCGCCGCGCTCGGCTACGTGCGTCCCCGGCCGGTCATCGGTGTCGAAGCTGAGCGCGTAATCGCCGTTGACGTACAGATCGGCGGTGCCGGCGGGCTCGCCCAGCGAGGCGGTGAAGACCAGCACGGTGGTCTTACGCGCCGGACACGGGGCCGTGCGCCACACCAGCTCGCCGTCTTCGTCGCGGAAATACTCACGCCAGCCTTCGCCGCTGTCGCCGCGATAGTCCGTGTAGGTGGCGTGGGCCTCGGGGAAACGCACGATTTCGTCGAACCCCTCGACCACTTGCAGGTCCACGCGCTCTTCCTTGGCCGGGGCCACCGGCGCGGCCGCCGGCGGAAACTCCGCGCGCCCGTCAACGCCCGGCAAATCATGCCCGGCGGCGTCGGTGAGGCGGGCCACGAACACCCACTCACCGGCGGTCTCGCAGCTTTGCAGCAGCAGCCCGTTGTCGCCGGCTTGCAGCTCGACCGGGCGCCGCTTGAGCCGCTCGCTCAGCAGCAACGGCTCGCTGGTGAGCAGGCGGCCGTTGAGCCAAATGCGCATGAAGTCGTCGGAGCCCATCAGCTCCAAGAAGGCCGGTTGCGCCTGCGGCGAGTGGACGGTGGTGTAGTTGTAGGCGCACGCATATTCCGGGTTGCCGAGGTGGTCGCGATCGTTGCGGGAGTAGAACTGGTTGAGATCGACGCGCAGGTAGGTTTGCTGAATCTGCCGCCAGTAGACGTCGCCGTACTTGCCGGCAAAGCGGCCCTTGTGCACGTCGGCTGGGGTTATGTCATCGCGGCGGATGCCGCTCTGGCCGGCGTTGTCGAACAGGCCGAGGCTGAGCCAGCGGGTCAAGAAGGTCTTGCGCCCGCGCACCTCAGCGATGACGAATTCGGTTTGCCCACCGGGTGCCACGATGCGCTTCTTCACCGTGTAGTCGCTGAAGTAGCGCAGCTCCGGTTCGCGCACCGCGTAGAGCACGGGCCGGTCCAGCGAGTACCGCGCGACCTCGGCCGGATCGAGTATGGTGTACCCCAGATCGGTACCGCGGTGATGTTGGCTGGGGTCGAGCGGGCGATAGAAGAGGGCGAAGACTTGCGGCTGATTCACTTCGGTGGCGGTCATCAGCAGCTGGGCATAGTTGCCGCGCTCGCTTTCCATGTACCGGATCATGTCACGGTAGCCGTACTGGAAGCCGCCGTAAGTCGGGGCCGAGTAGCGCACGTACTCGTTGAAATAGAGATGGAGATAGCGCTGCACCTGGGGAATCAACACGTAAGCGCCCGCGGCCAACGCCGCCCCTTGGAGCGCCAGCGCCACCGGCCGGTAGCGGATGGCCCAGGCGATCGCCCACAGCACACTGCCCGCGCCGAGCGCGGCCAGGATGCACAACGGCACCACGCCGATGAATCCGCGCGAGGCGCTGGGGATCTCGGTCATCAAGCTGGCCCCGCATGGATAGAGCACCAGCCACAGCAGGATCAGCTTCGAAGCACGGTCGCGTCGCAGCAGCGCCACCGCACCGCCGAGCAACAGCAGCGGCAGAAAGGCCGGGTACAGCTCCCCGTGCCCGCGCACCGCATGGCGGACGATTTCGTCACCCTCGGTGAAGAGAAAGCGATTCGAGAAGAACTGGCGGTAGTTGGCGACGAAGCGGTTGCCCGCTTCCTGAGCCGTCATGTCCGGCTCCAGAAAGGTGGTGTTGCGGAAGTACTGCTGGGTTTGCGCCCGGTGCGCCAGGTTGAACTGGATGAGCGGGGCCACCGTCGCCAGCATCACCACCAGTGCCAGCAACGTCTGCCGCCAGCGTTGCCACAGCAGGTCCTTGAGATAGAGCAGGCCGAAGCCGACGACGAACAGCGGCACGAACAAGTTGGAGATGGCGTAGGTATACGGGCAGGCAGCAAAGAAGAAGAACGCCGCCGGCAGGGTGCGCCGCCCTTGGGTGTAGCGCACCAGCAAGGTGGCGCCGATCGTGAATAGAAACGGGAACGAGATCAGCTCGAAGGCGATGCGGCTGAAGTGCAGGTGCCACGGGCAGAGGGCGAGCAGCAATGCCGCCAGCAGACCCACGCCGACCGAAAACAATGCCCGGCACAAGAAGAACACCGCGACGATGGTGCCCAAGCCGAAGGCCACCGAGGTCAGGCGCAGGCTGAACTCATCGAGCCCGAGCAACGCGATCGGCACAATCGCGCTATAGATGTAAACGGGGTTCTTGTAGCTAACGCCGAACGACCACACGAACAGGGGGAAGCGCGTCCCGTTTTCGTCGCGGCCGGTCTGCCACAGCGAGTAGGCGTTGTAGCCTAGCCCGGCTTCGTCGCAGTACAACCCCGCCGGCAGGTCGCGCAGGTTGTAAACCCGCAGCACACCGGCCAGCACCACGATCGCCAACAAAGCAACTTTGGCCGTCCGCCTCATGCCGGTGGCGTCCTCCGCCGTAGCCCGGAACCTGCCGGCAACTCACCCCACCACCCGCCGCCTGCTCGCATGGCCGCACTCGAACTTCGGTTGGACCCTGACTGCGCTCGAAC
The DNA here is from genome assembly GCA_016210005.1 of Deltaproteobacteria bacterium. Classification (NCBI taxonomy): domain Bacteria; kingdom Pseudomonadati; phylum Myxococcota; class Myxococcia; species Deltaproteobacteria bacterium. The sequence goes on from JACQVA010000145.1 coordinate 2,991, forward strand.
GATCGTCAACGCCAAGGCCCCGTTGGGCAGCGGCGGGCGGGTGCGGGGACGTTCGGTTGACAACCTTTGGGACGCCAGATAGAGACCATCGCCTTTACGAGAAACCTCCGCGTAAACGCGGCACTGGCGAATTCTATGACAGAGACTGCCCTTGATCGCAAACTCGTTGGCCGGCTGACGGCCGAGCAGTGCCTGTACATAGGCATCCTCGTACTTGCCACCTTGCTGCGGCTATACATCCTCGGGGTGCGTCCCTACCACCACGACGAATCCATCCACGCCTTCTTCTCGTGGAAGATCATGCAGCAAGGCGTCGGCGACTACCAGTACGACCCGGTCTATCACGGCCCGGTGCTCTATTACTCGACGGCGCTGGTGATGTGGCTGCTGGGGGACAATGACTTCACCGGCCGCCTAAGTGCGGTCCTGTTCGGGCTCGGCATTCTCGGCTTCGCCTGGCCGTTGCGGCGCTACCTGGGCCGGACCGCGGCGCTGGCTTTTCTGGTGTTGGCCAGCTTCTCGCCCTCGTTCACCTATTTCACCCGCTTCGTGCGCCACGACATCTATCTCGCGCTGTGCAACCTGATGGCGGTCTACTTCGCCTTCCGCTACGCCGAGACCCTGGTGGCGCGCCATCTCTACCTCAGCGGCGCCGGGCTGGCGCTGGCCTTCTGCACCAAAGAAGACATGTACGTGGTCGGACCGGTGATGATCTTTGCCGCCGTGCTGATGCTGGTGTGGGAGGTGGTGCACGGCAGCCGCACGCTCGGCGAAGTGTGGCAGGAGGGCAGCGCGCTGCTGCGGCGCGCGTTGCTGCCGCTGCTGACCACGGTCATCATCTTTGCGGCAATTTGGTTGACGCTCTACACCTCGCTGTTCTCGCACCCGAAGAACTGGAACGGCGTCACCCGCGCGTTGACGTACTGGTGGGGCCAGCACTCGATCAAGCGCATCGGCGGGCCGTGGTGGTACTACATGCCGCAGCTGACGCTGTACGATCCACTGATCTTCTTCCCCGCAGCCATGCTCATGCTGGCGCCGTTTTTCCAACCGACACCGGCCGGCGCCAAGCCCGACCCGGTGCTGCGAGTAATGCGCTACGCGGGCTTGGCAGGTTTGGTGGCCTTCGTCGTGTTGCTGTACCGCGGCTCGTGGCTCGCGGCGATTGTGGCGGTAGGGTTGCTCGGGGTGGCGCAGATCGGGGTGGCGCGGGTGTGGTTGCCGGATCGGTTCACGCGCTACATGATCCTGTGGTCACTCGGCTGCCTGTGCTTCTACGGCTGGGCCCAGGAGAAGGTACCGTGGCTGCTGGTGCCGCAGGTGATGCCGCTGGCCATCGTCGCCGCGATCTGGTTCCGCCAGCTGCTCGAGAGCGGGGCCTGGAAACGGCCGGCCACCGCGCTGCCGCTGGCGGCGGTCGGCGCACTGACGATTTGGATTCTGATTGCATCCAACTACCTCTACGACGCGCCACGCTACGCCGATGAGCCCAAGGAACGGCAGCACGCCGAGCTGCTGGCCTACGTGCAGTCGACCTACGACGTCGCCAAGCTCATGAAGCGGGTCGAAGACGTCGGCATGACCCTCGGCACCGGCAAGCAAACACGGCTGGCGGTGTCCGGCGACGCCACCTGGCCGCTGAGCTGGTACCTGCGCCACTACCCGGTGAATTGGGCCGCCGACGTCCGCAACGTCGATACCCCGGTGGTCGTGGTCAACAAGGACATCACCAACTCACTCGATCAGCCGCTGGGCGACAAGTACGAGAAGATTCCCTTCCAGATCCGCGGCTGGTGGGAGCCAAATTGGGCGCAGGCCAACTTGCCGAAGTTCATGCGCTGGCTGTTCACCCGCGAAGTCTGGAGCCCGACCGGCAGCAGCGACGCGGTGATGTACGTCGCCAAGGACATCGTGCCGGGGATGAGCTTCGCCGCCATCCCGGTCAACCCCCCGCCCGCGGCCCGGGGCTACTCACAGCAGCCGCAACTGCTGAGCGCCGCCGCCATCTGGGGCAGACAGGGCAACGGCGCCGGCGAGTTCAATGAGCCACGCGGCCTGGCGCTGGACCGCAATGGCAACCTGTTCGTCATCGACAGCAAGAACAATCGCGTGCAGAAGTTGGCCCCCGACGGCAGCGCCGTGCGCAGTTGGGGCCAAGAAGGCGCCGAGCCCGGCCAGTTCAAAGACCCCTGCGGCATTGCCACCGGGCCGGACGGCTCGGTGTATGTAGCAGACACCTGGAATCACCGCGTCCAGAAGTTCGACGGCGACGGCCGCTTCCTGCTGGAATGGAAAGAAGATAACCCGGGGCTCTGGGGGCCGCGCGGGATCGCAGTCGGGCCGGACGGCAGCGTGTACGTAACCGACACCGGCAACAAGCGCGTGCTCGCCTACACGGCCGACGGCAAACAGAAGGCGGTGTGGGGTAAGGACGGCTCGAAGCCCGGTGAGTTCATCGAGCCCGTCGGCATCGCCGTGGCCGCCGGCGGCAATGTCTTCGTCGCCGATACCGGCAACCACCGGGTGCAGGTGTTCGACGCCGGCGGGGCTTTCAAGGAAGAGTTTCCGGTTTTCGGCTGGGAGGAGTTCTACACCGAGCCTTACATTGCGGTCGGCGGCGACGATCTCTATGCCACCGATTCCAACAACCAGCGCGTCGCCCGTTACACCAACAAGCAACTCACCGCGGTGTGGGGCAAGAGCGGCTCCGGTAGCGGCGACTTCAACCGCCCGATCGGCGTCGCCGTCGACGCGCAAGGAATGGTGTACGTTTCCGACACCATGAACCACCGCCTCCAGAAGTTCGCCGCACCGCCGCGGCAGTAAGAGAGCTGGCGGGGCGACTCGAACTACTGCGCGCGCAACTCTCGCAGAACGGCGCGGTCGCAGGGGTAATCCGGCCGATCCGGACAAGCGACAACGCCCCCAAGTCAGGAGCGCATGCCGGCCGTTGCATCTGACGCCGTCCTGTCTACCCTGTCGCTGCCCTTGCAGCCCGGGGGTGTGGATGCTATGCGAGCATCGTTATGAAAGAGGGTATTCATCCCAAGTACGGTCCCGCCCGCATCATTTGTTCGTGCGGCCATGTCATCGCGACGCAGTCCACGCTGCCGGAGATCCATGTTGAGATCTGCTCCAGCTGCCACCCGTTCTTCACCGGCCAGCAGAAGCTGCTCGATACGGCGGGCCGCGTCGAGAAGTTCCGTCGCAAGTACGGTATCACCAAGCCAGCCGAAGCCCAGTAGCGGCACGGGGGCGGTCGCCCTCGAACTCTGGCGGCAGGATAAGGGCGAGGGGCCAGGCCCCTGCGCCCTTTTTTTTGGCGAGTAACCCGACCCATGTTGCAGAAACTCGAAGATGTAGAGCGGCGCTACGTCGAGTTGGAGCGCAGGCTCGTCGACCCGGAGGTCATCGCCAACCGCAGGGAATACGCGCGGCTGGGCAAGGAACGTGCGGATCTCGAACCGATCGTCTCCTGCTACCGCGAGTGGCGCAAAGCCGGCGAAGAGATCGAGGGGCACCGGGCCCTGCTGGACGAAGACGACCCTGACATCCGCGAGCTGGCCAAGGCCGAGCTGCCGGCTCTGCGCGAGCGCCTCGATGGCTTGCAAGCGCGGCTGCGGGTGCTGCTGTTGCCGCAAGACCCCAATGACGAAAAGAACGTCCTGCTCGAAATCCGGGCGGGGCCCGGCGGGGAAGAGGCCAGCCTGTTCGCCGCCGCGCTCTTTCGCATGTACAGCCGCTTCGCAGAAGGGCGCGGCTGGCGCGTCGAGGTGATGAGCGCCAACCCCACCGGGCTGGGCGGCTACAAGGAAATCATCACCTTACTCGAAGGGCGCGGGGCGTACAGCCAGCTCAAGTTCGAGGGCGGCGTGCACCGGGTGCAGCGGGTGCCGGTGACGGAAGCGTCCGGCCGCATTCACACCTCGACCGCCACGGTGGCGGTGCTGCCGGAAGCCGACGAGGTCGACGTGCAAATCGACGAGGCCAAGGAGTTGCGCATCGACGTGTTCCGCTCCTCCGGTCCGGGCGGGCAGAGCGTCAACACCACCGACTCGGCAGTGCGCGTGACCCACTTGCCGAGCGGCTTGGTGGTGGCCTGCCAGGATGAGAAGTCACAGCACAAGAACAAGGCCAAGGCGATCAAGATCCTCCGCGCCCGCTTGCTCGAACGCGCGCAGCAGGCGCAGCAGGAGAAGGAAGCCGCCAACCGGCGCAGCATGGTCGGCACCGGCGAGCGCTCGGAGCGCATTCGCACCTACAACTTCCCGCAGGGGCGCGTCACCGATCACCGCCTCAACCTCACCCTCCACCAGATCGACCGGATCATGGACGGCGAGCTGGCCCCGCTCATCGATGCGCTGATCACGCACTACCAGGCCGAGGCGCTGAAGAACGCATGACGGTCGCAACCGAACAGATGCCGGCCAGCGCCGGCGCAGTGCTGCAGCGCGCCACCGCCAGGCTGCGCCGGGCCGGTATTGATACCGCCCGGCTCGATGCCGAGGTGTTGCTGGCGCACGCAAGCGGGATGACCCGCACGCGCTTAATGGCGCTTGACGGCGCGCCGCTATCGGACAGCGCGCTGAGCGCATTCGAGGCCGGCTTGGTGCGCCGCGTCCGTCGCGAACCGCTGGCCTACGTCATCGGCCGACAGGAATTCTGGTCGCTCGACTTCGAGGTCACACCCGCGGTGCTGATCCCGCGCCCCGAGACCGAGCGAGTGGTGGAGACCGCGCTATCGCTGGTCAGTGCTCGAATTGCCGAGGCGGGGCAAGCCGGCTCTGCGGCCGCCAGCGCTACGGCAGTGCGAGTGGCCGACGCCGGCACCGGCTCGGGCTGCATCGCCATCGCCCTAGCCCATGAACTGCCCGGCGCCGCCGTTTGGGCTACGGATGCCAGCGCGGCGGCCTTAGTAATCGCACGGCGCAACGCCGTGAGGCTCGGTGTTGCGGATCACATCCAGTTTGCTCGAGGCGATCTACTGGCCCCGATCGCGGCGGCGGCGCCGTTCGATCTGATTTGCTCCAACCCGCCCTACGTGGCCGAGGCGCAGATGGGCTCGCTGCAGCCGGAGTTGAGTTACGAGCCGGCGGCGGCACTGTTCGCTGCGAACGACGGCCTGGCAGTAATCCGCCGGCTGATCAACCAGGCCCCAGCGTTGTTGGCGCCCACTGGCTGGCTGCTGGTTGAGATCGGCTGCGGCCAGGCCAGCGAGGTAAGCGGGTTGGCACGGGCAGCTGGCTTTGCTCATGTCGAGCTGCGCGACGACTACGCCGGCATTGCGCGCGTGCTGGTGGCCGGCAACCGCCGCCCGCCAACGGGCGAGAGGGGAGGCGAGGGCTAGGCGATGGCCGAACTCATACCCATACTGAGCACGGCCGAGCCGGACTTCGAGCGGCGCTTTGCGGTGATTCGCCAGCGCAGCGCCGTTGCCAGCCCGGCGGTGGAGGAACAGGCCCGCCGCATAGTCGCAGACGTCAGGCGGCGCGGCGATCGCGCGCTGATCGAATACACCCGCCGCTACGACGGCGTTCGCCTCTCACCCGAGGAGCTGGAGGTCGACCCCGACGAGATGACGGCGGCGACGCGGTCGCTGCGGCCGGCCGAGTTGCGCGCACTCAAGCTCGCCGCCCGCCGGATCGAAGCCTTTCATCGCCGCCAAGTACAGCGCTCGTGGCGCTATCGCGACCGCGCCGGCTTGACCTTGGGCCAGCGGGTCATACCGCTGCGGCGCGTCGGGGTGTACGTCCCGGGCGGTCACGGTTCGTATCCATCGTCGGTATTGATGAACGCCATCCCGGCGCTGGTGGCGGGCGTGAACGAAGTGATCATGGTGTCGCCGGTGACGGCGGCGGGGTACAGCCCCGCGGTGCTGGCGGCGGCGGACATCGTCGGGGTGAGCGCGATGTTTCGCGTCGGCGGCGCGCAGGCGGTGGCCGCGCTGGCGTACGGCACCGAGAGAGTGCCCGCGGTCGACAAGATCGTCGGGCCCGGCAACGCTTGGGTGCAAGCCGCCAAACGCCAGGTCTACGGCCACGTCGACATCGACAAGATCGCCGGCCCCAGCGAAATCGTGGTCATTACCGACGGTAGCGTGCCGCCGAGTTACGCCGCCGCCGACCTGCTGGCGCAGGCCGAGCACGGCAGTGGCGAGGAGTGCGCCGTGTTGCTGACACCGTCGCGGGCGGTTGCGGAAGCGGTGCGGGCGGCCATCGCCGTACAGCTGCAGAGCTTGCCGCGGCGTGCCGCGATCGCCCGCGTGCTGCGCCGGCGCGGGGCTCTGGTGGTGGTGCGCGGCATGATCGAGGCGGTCGGACTCGCCGAGCAGATTGCGCCGGAGCACCTCGAATTATTGGTGGCCGACGCCGGCCGCTGGCCGAACAGCATACGCAACGCTGGGGCGATCTTCGTCGGCCCGCACTCCTGCGCTCCGCTGGGAGACTACGCCGCCGGACCCAATCACGTGTTGCCCACCGGCGGCACGGCGCGCTTCTCCTCGCCGCTGGGCGTTTACGACTTCGTCAAGCGCACCAGCGTGGTGCGCGCCAGCCCGCGCGCGCTGCGCACGCTCGCCCCGGCAATCACCACACTCGCCGAGTTGGAAGGCTACCAGGCGCACGCCGCTGCCGTACGCGTGCGCCTCAAGGGAGGTCGCTGATGGCCGTTGCATCCGGGCGCAAGCCCAAAGCTAAGATGACCCGCTCCGCCCGTGTCAGCCGCGTCACCAAGGAGACCGAAATCACCGTCGCGCTCACGCTCGACGGCGCCGGGCGCACGGAGGTGGAAACCGGCGTGCCGTTCATGGATCACATGCTGGAGATCTTCGCCCGCCACGGCTTCTTCGACCTGACGGTACGCGCCCGCGGTGATCTCGCCGTCGATCAGCACCACACGGTCGAAGACATCGGGCTGGCGCTGGGCGAGGCCCTGCGCACCGCCTTGGGCAACAAGGCCGGCATCCGCCGCTTTGGCGAAGCTGCCTGCCCGCTCGATGAGGCACTGGTGAGCGCCGTGGTCGACCTCAGCGGGCGCCCGTACCTGGCTTACAACCTCAAGATCAGACAGGCGCGCGTCGGCGACTTCGACACCGAGTTGGTGCACGACTTCCTGCTCGCGTTCACCAACCAAGCGGCGATGAACTTGCACCTCACCATGGCTCAGGGCCGCAACCCGCACCACATCATCGAAGCCGGCTTCAAGGCCCTGGCGCGAGCGCTCGATATCGCCACGCAGCGTGATCCGCGGTTGCGCGGCGTGCTCTCGACCAAGGGCTCGCTCTAGCCCGGCGGTGCGGCCAGCCATATGTCGGAGATCGCCATCATCGACTACGGCATGGGGAACCTGCGCAGCGTGCAAAAGGCGCTGGCGCGGGTGGGGGCCACTGCCGCCATCACACGTGAGCCGGCGCGCATCGCCGCCGCCGCCGGCGTGGTACTGCCGGGCGTGGGCGCCTTCGGCGCGTGCATGGACAACTTGCGGGCCTTCAACCTGGTCGAGCCGATCACCCGAGTGATTGCACAGCACACGCCGTTTCTCGGTATCTGCCTCGGCATGCAGCTGCTCTTCGACGAGAGCGAGGAGTTCGGCCCGGTGCCCGGCCTCGGCATCTTCCGCGGCCGGGTCGTGCGCTTCACCGATCCCAACCTCAAGATCCCGCACATGGGTTGGAATCAGATCCGTAAGACCCAAGCGCTGCCGCACCTGGCCGGCATTCCCGACGGGGCGTTCGTCTACTTCGTGCACTCCTACTACGTGGTGCCGGCCGATCCGGCGCTGGCGGCCACCACCACCGAATACGGCTTGCCGTTCGCCTCGGCCATCGCCCGCGACAACGTGTTCGCCTGCCAGTATCACCCGGAGAAGAGCCAGGATGTCGGCTTGGCGATCTTGCGCAACTTCGCCGCTGTGGTGGCGGGGCGCTAGCCCATGCTCGTCATTCCTGCCATCGACCTCAAAGGCGGCCGTTGCGTGCGCCTGCTGCGCGGCGAAATGAATGACGAGACCGTTTACGGCGATGACCCGCTCGCCATGGGCCGGCGCTGGGTCGACGAAGGGGCGGAATACTTGCACGTGGTCGACCTCGACGGCGCGGTTTCGGGTCGACCGGTGAACGGAGCCGCCATCGGCGCCTTGTGTCGGGCGCTGCCGATTCCGCTCGAGGTCGGCGGCGGCGTGCGCACTCTCGAACGCGCCGCCGAGTTGTTGGCGCTCGGAGCAGACCGGGTGATCTTTGGAACCGCGGCATTGGCGGACCCGCAAGTTGTCGCGGCCGCCTGCCGGAGTTTTCCCGGCCGCGTCGCCGTCGGCATCGACGCCCGCGACGGCAAGGTGGCGGTGCAGGGCTGGACGCAGACCAGCAACATCACCGCCATCGACCTCGCCCGCCGGGTCGAGCAATTGGGCGCGGCGCGCGTGATCTACACCGACATCAGCCGCGACGGCACACAGCAGGGGGTCAACGTCGAGGCCACGCGCGCCGTGGCCGAGGCCATTTCCATACCCGTGATCGCCTCGGGCGGGGTCGGCTCGCTGGCCGACATCAGCGCCTTGCTGCCGTGCGCGGCCGCGGGCGTCGACGCGGTAATCGTCGGCCGGGCGCTCTACACCGGCGCGGTGCAACTGCCGGCAGCCATCGCGCTGGCGCGCGGCGATCGCGCCAGCCATCCGTGAAGCGCAGCGGTGTGATTTCGCGCTAAGGTCAATCCGCTTATGCTGGCCAAACGCATCATCCCTTGCCTCGACGTCAAAGCTGGCCGCGTCGTCAAAGGCGTCAACTTCGTCGGCCTGCGCGATGCCGGCGACCCGGTCGAGATCGCCCAGCGTTACGACAGCGAGGGTGCCGACGAGCTGTGCTTCCTCGACATCACCGCCTCGCACGAACAGCGCAAGATCATTCTCGAGGTGGTCGCCCGCACCGCCGAGACGGTCTTCATGCCGCTGACCGTCGGCGGCGGTGTGCGCGAACTGCAAGACGTGCGCGACCTGCTCAACGCCGGCGCCGACAAGGTCTCCATCAATACCGCTGCGGTGCAAGCTCCCGACTTCGTGCGCGCCGCCGCCGAGAAGTTCGGCAGCCAGTGCATCGTCGTGGCGATCGATGCCAAGCAGGTCAGCAGTGCGCCGGAGCGCTGGCAGGTGTTCACCCACGGCGGGCGCAACCCCGCCGGTCTCGACGCCATCGAGTGGGCACAGCGGATGGAAGCGTACGGCGCCGGTGAGATTCTGTTGACCAGCATGGATCGGGACGGAACCAAGGCCGGCTACGACATCGCCCTGACGCGAGCAATAGCCGGCGCCGTGCGCGTGCCGGTGATCGCCTCGGGCGGCGTCGGCACGCTCGCACACATCTACGAAGGCTTGAGCGCCGGCGGCGCAACCGCGGCCCTGGCCGCCTCCATCTTCCACTACCGCGAGTACACCATCCGCCAGTGCAAGGAATACTTGGCCGAGCGCGGCGTGCCGGTGCGCCTGTGAGCGCGCGGGCTGGTCGCGCTCATTGACCGCTGCGGCGGCATCGAGTATGCGCCCGGCGTGATACGACGACTGCGCCTGAGATGCAGCCGCCGAGGACGACAACTGACAGGGGGCGACCATGCCGGACCACGCCGATCTTCTCAACGAGGCCCGCGAGGCGATGCTCGATACCGCCGCGCTGCAGCTGCGGTTGTTTCATGAATGGAAGCAGGGCCGAGCCGCACCAAGCGAGCGCGCAACCGCTCCCGCGCCGCCGCCCCCGGCAGCGGCGGCCGCAATCCCCGATCTCGTTTTCGACCTCGCCCGGCTCTCGCTGCAAAGCTACCAGCAGTGGCTGAAGATCACATCGAAACACCTCGACGGCATCGTGGGACAACTGCGCGGCGCCACCGCCGCGCACACCGCCGAGGCTCCGCTGCTGCCACGCATCGTCCTCGAGGTCTCGGGCAAGCCGGGGGAAGCGGTTACGACGGTGCCATTTCGCGTTGCCAACCCTTTTCGGGAACCGATCGACGTATCGTTCGGCAGCCCGGGGTTTCGCCGGATTGGGGATGCGGGCGAATCCGCCGAGCCGTTCTACGCCGCCATCGAGTACTTGCGCGCGGCCGACCCGCCGCCGGCGCCGCTGCGGCCGGGCGAGAACGCCCGCCTGGCGCCGGCCGAGCAAGTCACGTTACAGGCGCGAATCCCGCTGAGCGGGCAGTTCCAGAGCGGGCAGCAGTACTTGGGCGAAGCCTACGTGCTGTCGAAGGGCCGCGCCTCGGGAATCGTGCGCATCAAAGTCGCGGTCCTGTGAGCCGACCACGCCGCAGCACGCGCCGCGCCTCGCCGGCGAGGCCGCCGGATGAAGCCCCGTGCCTGGTCTTGAGCCCGCCGGACGATCCGGTCATCCGCGTCCTGCGTCATGCAGCGTTGTTGCTGGTGAAGCACCCGGTTGCCGCGCAAGCCGCGTTTACCGCGCTGGTGGCTGAAGGACGTCGCTTTGCCGCAACGCCGGAAGGAGGCCGATGGAAAGCGGCGCTGGCGCATTCGGAACTGGTCCGCCGCGGCCACGCGCTCTGGGAAGGCTCGCTGCTGAAGACGCTCGAAGAGGGTGCCGAGACACCGATCCCGACGGCGATCCTCGAGGCCATCATTCAGGCGGCGTGCCACCCCGACACGACCGCGCTGCTGCAACGGGTCCTGAGCCATGACCGCACCGATTCATGAGCTGCACAACGCCTTCGACGAGCGCAACATGTTCTTGCAGGTTGCCCTCGGGCTGATTTCGTTCTGCCGGCAAATCGAGGCAGGCGTGGCCATGCAGGCCTCGTTGCTGAGCCGCGTTGAAGGTTCGCCCATGCCCTCAGCGGGCGAGCTCATTGCCGACAGCACTCTCGAGACCGCCGGCGCGGCCGACCCTGCGTGTGTCCGTACGCCTGCGGGGGAACTGGCGCCACCCGCAGGAGAAAGCCCGGTGCTGGCAGCGGTGCTCGGCCTGGTGGCGTTCTCGCAGCAGCTCCTGCTGCACGCCGAGCGGGCGAGCCGAGAGCCGGCCCCGGCGCCGCGGGCAACGCGCGCGCGACGTCCTCGCTTGCGGAGACTGCTTGCGTAGTATCGCGCTCAGCGGAGGCGGAGTGTCCGCAGACCGCTGCGTGCAGCCGGCGGCGTCAGCCATAGCGGCTGCCATCGCCGCCACCGATTATACGCGCCGCTCGCCGCTGGCCATCGGTGGGCGGGGTGGTCACAAGGAGTGGCAGCACTTCGTGATTCTGGCATCCGGGATGGACCTGCTGGTCAACTTCAGCCTCTGCGATGACACGCGCGGCGTTGCGGCACCCGGCTCTGAGCTTCCGCGCATCGTGCTCATCGTCAACGACGGCGAGTGGGACGGTGACGTGGAGACCTTCGCCGCCAACGAAGTGATGGTCCGCGGCGGCGGCATCGACTTCGCCTTTGCGCGCAACCGGCTGGTCTTTGACCGCGGCCGCTTTCGCTTGTCGGTGGCCTTGCGCCAGCGACCGGTGGTGCTCGATCTCGAACTGACGCCGGTGACCTACCCAGCCCACATCCCCAGCATTGCGATGCTCGATGGGCCGCCGCTGCACTGGACGGTAGTGCCACGACTGCGCGCCAGCGGCACCGTGACGGTCAACGGGCGCACCCACGAGCTGCACGACGAGCCCGCGTACCACGACCACAACTGGGGCCATTTCCTGTGGGGGCACGACATCTCGTGGGAGTGGAGCTTCGTGCTGCCGGACGACTCAGCGGTGCCTTGGAGCCTGACCTTCTTGCGTCTATCCGATCGCGTGCGCGGTACGGCCCTGGCACAGGACATCCTGGTGTGGCGAGGTAAGCACTTGATCGAGGTCTTCCGCGAGCGGGACGTTGTCTTCGACACTGCCCTGGCGCACCTGCGCTCCGAGCCGCTCTTCAAGATACCGCGGGTGATGGCGCTGCTCGCGCCCGAGTCGGCTGCCGATATCCCGGCGCGCTTCGCCGTGCGCGGCCGCACTTGGCGCGATTGGATCGAGTGCGCCAGCACGCCGCAGGCGGTGGCGCAGGTGCTGATTCCGAACGACACCAACCTCGGCGTGACCATCTTCAACGAGGTGTCCGCGCACAGTCAGGTGCGCGGGTGCATTGCCGGCGAAGAGATCTGCTTCAGCGGCCGCTCGACGATGGAGTTCATCCGCCACGTCTAGAGCAGAGCGCGGCCGCAGTTCGTAGGTGCGTTGGGCTAGCGCGCACTCGGCTGGGCGAGCGCTGCGAAGTGAGGCTGCAGCTTGTCGTACGCTGCCAGCAGGTGCTCGGGCATGACCCGCACCTCGGCAATCATGGGCATGAAGTTGGTGTCGCCAACCCAGCGGGGCACCAGGTGCCAGTGCAGGTGATCAGCCACACCGGCGCCGGCGGCGCGGCCGAGGTTCATGCCGAGATTCATGCCCTCGGGTTGCAGGACCTGTTCGAGGATGCGCACGGCCCGGCGCAGGGTCTCCATCAGCTCGCCGTACTGGGTAACGCTAAGCGCGTTGAGATCGGCGCAGTGAGCGCGCGGCGCCACCATCACGTGACCGCTAGTGTAGGGGAAGCGGTTGAGCATGATCACGGCCGCGGGCGTGGTAGCCAGCACCAAGGCCTCGCGCGGGTCGGGTTCGTCGGGGAGGGTGCAGAAGATGCACCCGGCGGTTTTCGGTCCGGCCACGTACGCCATGCGCCACGGGGCCCAGAGCGTCTGCATGGCCGACTCAGCCGGCCGCCGGCCCGGCGGATGCTTGGTGGTCGACGCGCTGTTTGAGTTCCTTGCCGACTTTGAAGAAGGGCACGCGCTTGGCCGCTACGTCGACGAGGTTGCCGGTCTTGGGGTTACGCCCCAGGCGGGCTTGGCGCGACTTGACCACGAAGCTGCCAAAGCCACGGATCTCGATGCGGTCACCCCGCTGCATCGCCTCGGCCATGCTGTCGAAGACGGCGTTGACCATGAGCTCGGCATCGCGGCGTGAGAACTGCGGATACAGCCGGCCGACCTCTTCGATGAGATCGCGCTTGGTCATGGCCGCGGCTCAGCTGCGTTCTTTGTCGCGGTCGAGGCGCAACTCTTCGTTGAGGATGTCTTCAAACGAAAAGCGCGCGCCTTCGCGCTCCCGCTTCATGTAGGACTCGACTTCCTCGCGCTCCTCGCTGCGACGCAGCGCTTTGATGCTGAGGCCGATCTTGCGCTCGCGGCCATCGATCTGCGTGACTTCCGCCTCGACCTCCTGGCCGGGCTGGAACAGCTGCTGTGGTTTGTCGACCCGCTCGGTGCTGAGTTGCGAGACGTGAATCAGTCCCTCGACGCCTTCCTCCAACTCGACGAACACACCGAAGTCAGTCACGCTAGTTACCTTGCCCTTCACGCGGGTGCCGACCGGATGGCGCCGCGCCATCGTCTGCCAGGGGTCTTCGGCGACTTGCTTGACGCCGAGCGAGACGCGCTCGTTGTCGACGTCGATGCCGAGCACCACCGCCTCGATGTCGTCACCCTTCTTGTACACCTCCGATGGGTGCTTGATCTTCTTGGTCCAGTGCAGATCCGAGACATGCACCAGGCCGTCGATGCCCCCCTCGATACCGACGAAGACGCCGAAGTCGGTGACGTTCTTGACCTTGCCCACAACGCGGCTGCCGACGGGGTGATTTATACGCATCATCTCCCACGGATTCGGTTCGGCCTGCTTCAGGCCCAACGAGATGCGGCAGTTCGCCGCATCGACATCGAGCACGACGACTTCCACCTCTTGCCCGACTTCGACCACCTTTGAGGGGTGGGTGACGCGCTTGGACCACGACATTTCGGAGACGTGCACCAGCCCCTCGATGCCCGGCTCCAGCTCCACGAACGCGCCGTAGTCGGTGATGCTGACCACTTTGCCGCGTACGCGCAGCCCCACCGGGAAGCGGTCGCCGGCGCTGCTCCAGGGGTCCGGCAGGATTTGCTTCATGCCCAGCGACACGCGGCCGCGGTCAGGGTCGTACTTGAGCACCACCACCTTGACGTGTTCGCCGACCTGCACCACATCCGCCGGTTTGTTCACCCGGCCCCAGGACATGTCGGTAACATGCAGCAGGCCGTCAATGCCGCCGAGATCCACGAACGCGCCGTAGTCGGTGATGTTCTTGACCGTGCCTTCGAGCACGATACCCGGTTCGAGCACCTTGAGCGTCTCTTCCTTGAGCGACTCGCGTTCGCGTTCGAGCACGGCGCGGCGGGAGACGACCACGTTACCGCGGGCGCGATTGAACTTGAGCACGGCAAAGCGGCCGCGCTGGCCGATGTAGCGATCGAGGTTGCGGGCGGGCCGGATATCGGCATGCGAGCCCGGCAGGAATGCCGGCACGCCGACATCGACCTTCAGGCCGCCTTTGACTTTGCCGACGACGGTGCCCTCGACGGCGCCGTTGCTTTCGAAGGCCTCTTCGATGTCGCGCCAGACTTTGAACTGTTCGGCCTTGGCCCGTGACAGAACAATGCCGCCAGCTTCGCCTTCGGCGGTGTCGAAGTACACATCGATGTCTTCGCCCTCTTGGACGCAGACGTTGCCGTCGCGATCCAAGAACTCGCGGATGGGAATGTGGCCTTCGGACTTGTAGCCGATGTCGACGGTGACCGCGTCACGCGTTACTAGCACGACGCGGCCGCGTACAACTCCGCCCGGGCGTACCGAGCGCAAGCTTTGTTCAAACAGGCGGCCAAAATCGTCTTGGCCGCCGCCCGCGGCTGCTCTGCTCTGCTGATCCATGTTAGGTTTACCCCCTGAAGCGGATGTGGTCATGATTCCTTATCGCCCTCAGCTGTGACTTTCAAGCCCTTTCGAGGCCGCGTGCCAGGGCCGCCAGCTCGGTAACGATCTCGTCGATGGCGCGCCCGGTGCTGTCGATCACCCGTGCATCCGGGGCCGGCCGCAGCGGCGCGTGCGCCCGGGTGCGATCGCGGGTGTCGCGCTCAGCTATTTCGCGTTCCATCGCCGCCACGTCCACCACCTCGCCCCGAGCCTTCAGCTCCGCCGCCCGCCGGCGCGCGCGCTCTGCGGGTGAAGCATCGAGGAATATCTTCAGCGGCGCCTGCGGAAACACCACGGTGCCGATGTCGCGCCCCTCCATCACCACGCCCCCGCCCGCTCCCAGGGCGCGCTGCTGCGCCACCAGGCGTTCGCGCACCGCCGCAACGGTGGATACCTTCGAGGCCAGTTGGCCGGCCGCTCCGCTGCGGATCAGCTCGGAGAGGTTGCGGCCGTCCGCCATCGTTCTGACGCCGTCGTTCTCGGCCTCGAAACGGATCGTCACGGCATCGCAGAGCGCCGCCAATGCCGGCGCATCGTCCAGCTCGATGCCGCGCTCGGCCGCGAGCACACCAACCACACGATACATCGCACCGCTGTCAACGTAGCCATAACCCAGCTGCGCTGCCAAGTGGCGGCTGACGGTGCTCTTGCCGGCGCCCGCGGGGCCGTCGACGGTGATGATGATCCGCTTCATTGCCGCAATTGCTCCAGGCGCGCGA
The DNA here is from genome assembly GCA_016210005.1 of Deltaproteobacteria bacterium. Lineage (NCBI taxonomy): Bacteria > Pseudomonadati > Myxococcota > Myxococcia > Deltaproteobacteria bacterium. The sequence goes on from JACQVA010000145.1 coordinate 18,490, forward strand.
AGTAGTCCGGAAAAGTCTTGGCGACGCAGGCCGGATCCGCGATCCGCACGCCGCGCACCCGCAGGCCGATCAAGGCGAACGCCATCGCCACGCGGTGATCGTTATAGGTCTCAACCGTCGCGGGCTGTACGGTGCCGGGGCGAATCTCCAGACCGTCTTGAAGTTCGCTCACGCTCACACCCAAGCGCTGCAGCTCGGTGGCAGCCACGTGCAGCCGATCGCTCTCCTGCAGCCGGATATGGGCGACGTTGCGGATGCGCACGGGCGTGCGCGCGAATGGAGCCAGGGCCGCCAGCGTCAGCACGGTGTCGGAGATGTCATTCATGTCGACATCGACGCCCTTGAGCTCGGCTGGGCCGCACACCTCGATGAAGTCCGGCGCCCGCTTCACCGTTGCCCCCATCGCCGCCAGGATCTCGGCGAAGCGGACATCGCCTTGCATCGAGTGGGTGCCCAAACCATTGATGCGCACGCGGCCGCCGCTCAGTGCGGCGGCGGCCAAGAAGTAGTGCGCGGCCGAGGCGTCGGGCTCGATTGTGTAAGCCCGCCCCTGGTAGCGGCGCCCGGCCCGGATGGTGAAGTGGCGGTCGCCGGCGCGCTCGCAGTGCACGCCGAAGTCAGCCATCACGCCCAGTGTCATATCGACGTACGGCCGCGCGATCAGGGCGCCGCGGATCACGATGGTCACGTCGGCACGCGCATACGGTGCCGCCAGCAAGAGCGCCGAAAGGAATTGGCTGCTCTTGTCCCCGGCCACCGTGGCGGTGCCGCCGGCCAGCCCCTCAGCCTCGATGACAACCGGCGGGCAGCCGTTGTCGTGCTCGCAGTACACCCGCGCCCCGAGTTGGGCGAGAGCCTCGAGCAGGTCCTGAATCGGCCGCTGGCGCATGCGGGCGTCGCCGTCGAGCCGATAGCGGCCGCGGCCGGCGCACAGCGCGGCGCTCAGGAAGCGCATCGCCGTGCCGGCCCCGCGGACATTGAGGTCGGCGGCATCCACCGGCCAGCTCCCGCCTTGACCGTCGACGACGAAGCGGGCGGCGGCGCGATCTTCTGCGACGCTGATCCCCAGCGTGCGCCACGCACTCGCCATCGCATCGGTGTCATCGCTGAACAGGGCCCCCACCAGCGTCGAGCGGCCCTGCGCCAGAGCCGCGATCAGCAACGCACGATTGGTGATGCTCTTCGACCCCGGCACCGCGATGACCGCGTCGGGAGCACGCTCGAGCGGGCGGATTTCGATGGCCGCGCTCATGCCGGCATCCTCGCCGCTCGCACCGATGGGCACGATGCTGCAACACCCGAGCGGTTGCCGGCGGGAGTTCTCGCTCTCATGATTCTCGGCTCCAGCCGCGGCGCTCGGCGCTCGCTCTCACCAGCAGCCGCACCAGCTCCGCTTCGTCGCCCCGGCGCAACGCGCCGCGCAGGCGTTCGAGTTCGGCGCTGAAGCGCGCCAGCGCTGCGTCTACCGCCGCCGCGTTGGTGAGCAAGATGTCGCGCCACATCTCGACCGAGCTCGACGCCACTCGTGTGGCATCGCGCAGGCTGCCGCCACGGTAGCGCGGCAAGTCCCCGCCGGCGGCGACCACGGCATTGACCAGGGCGAAGGCAATGACATGGGGCAGATGACTGACGGCCGCGAGGATGTCGTCATGACGCTCGGGCGACATCCGTTCCACCCGCATGCCGACGCCTTCCCACAATGCCTGGATGCGGCCGGCGGCGGCCGCGTCGGTTTGTGCACTAGGTGTGATGATACAGAGCTGGTGGCGGAAGAGGTCGGGGTCGGCGGCAGCGGGGCCTTGCTCTTCGGTGCCGGCGATCGGATGGGCGCCAACGAACGGTTGGCCGGGCGGCATCAACGCCTCCAGCTCGCGCACGATCGGCGCCTTCACGCTGCCGGCATCCGTGACCACGCAGCCTGGGGCCAGCACCGGCAGGCACTGTCGCGCCACCGTAGCGATCGCCCGCACCGGCACGGCCAGCACCAGCAAGTTGGCGCCGCGTGCGGCGTCCAAAGGATCGCTGCTGGCACGATCGACGATGCCGCGGCGGCGGGCCTCGGCCAGCGTTTCGGCGCTACGCGCCAGCCCGACCACCTCACCGACAAGGCCGGCCGCGCGCGCGGCCAGCGCCAACGAGCCGCCGATCAACCCCGGGCCGGCGATGGTCACCCGCTCAAAAAGGTGCGCCACTCGCTTCTCCCAGCGCCAGCACTTTCTCCAGCGCCTTGACCAAGCGCTCGTTCTCGGCGGGTAAGCCGACGGTGACGCGCACGTATTCGGGCAGGCCGTAAAAACCCATCGGCCGCACGATGACCCCCGCCCGCAGCAGCCGCTCGTAGACCTGCGCGCCGTTGCCCACTTTGATGAGCAGGAAGTTCGCCCAACTCGGCACATAGCTGAGCCCGAGGCGCTCGCACGCGGCCCGCAAATAGGCCAACCCTTCGCGATTGGTGCGCAGCGTCGCCGCCACGTGCTCGTTATCATCCAGCGCGGCCAGCGCCGCTACCTGCGCCAGGGTACCGACATTGAACGGCTGCCGCACGCGATCGACCAACTCGATCAGCTCCGGGGGGCCGACACCAAACCCGATGCGCAAGGCAGCCAAACCGTAGACCTTCGAAAAGGTCCGCAGCACCACCAACAACCGCTCCGCGCCGAGGTCGGCGAGCGAGTCCGGATAGTCCTGGTCTTCAACAAACTCGGCGTAAGCCTCGTCCAAGACGATCACTACCCGTGGGGGCACGGCGGCGAGGAACTCGCGCCACTGGGCGCGAAAGAAGATCGTTCCAGTGGGGTTGTTGGGGTTGGCGAGGAAGACCATCCGGGTGGCCGGGGTGATGGCATCTGCGATGGCTTCGAGGTCGTGGGTGAACTTTCGCAGCGGCACCAGGGTGCTGTGGCCACCGGCGGCTTGCACCACCATGCGGTAGATCACGAACGCCTGATCAGCCATCACCGCGTGATCGCCCCGGCTCAGGAAGGTGCGCACCAACAGCTCGATGATCTCGTTGGAGCCGTTGCCGAAGATGAGCGCTTCGGGCACCACGCCCAAGCGCTGCGCCAGCGCGCGCCGCAGATAATAGCAGCCACCGTCGGGGTAGCGGTGCACCTGCGGCAGGGCTTTCATCATCGCCGCCAGCGCTTTGGGTGACGGACCGAGCGGGTTCTCGTTCGAGGCCAGCTTGATCGAATCGTAGATGCCGTACTCGCGTTCGAGTTCTTCAATGGGCATCCCCGGGGGATAAGCTTCCAGGGTCCGAATCCATTCCGGGACGAGCTGCGTCAGGTCCATAAGAACGCGAGTCCTCACACCGGCTGCCTGGCGGCGGCGTAGGAGCCGAGCACACGGCAGGTCAGCGCCTGCTTCTGCAGGGCACGTAAGGCGCGGGCGGCGCGGCGATCACGGGCGTGGCCCTCGAAGTCGATGAAGAAGAAGTACTCCCACGGCCGGCCGGTGAGTGGACGCGATTCGATGCTGGTCAGATTCACGCCGTTGTCGGCGAACGGCTTGAGCAGGTGGAACAATACTCCGGCCTGATGCCGCACCGAGAACACCACCGTGGTCTTGTCGTCGCCGGTGGGAGCACCGATGCCGTCGCTACCGATGACGAAGAAGCGGGTCAGATTCTCGGCCTGATCCTGGATGTGGGCGGCGATGATCTTCAAATTGTAGTGATCCGCCGCCAAGCGGCCGGCAATCGCCGCCGTCCCCGGCTCGCGCGCGGCTTCGGCTGCGGCTTTGGCGTTGCTCGACACCTCTTCGAGCGACACGGCGGGGAGATGCTCAGCCAGCCAGTGGCGGCACTGCCCGAACGACTGCGCGTGCGAGATGATGCGCTGCACCTGGTCGGCCCGGCCGCTGCGCGAGAGCAGGTAGTGGTCGATGCGCAGCAGGACTTCGGCTTTGATCGTAAGCGGTGAGGCCACGAAGCGGTCGAGCGTTTGCGCCACCACACCTTGGGTGGAGTTCTCCACCGGCACCACCCCATAATCAGCCCGCCCGTGTTCCACCTCCTCGAACACGCCCGGGATGGAGTCGGCCGGGACCAGTTCAGCCCGCGAGCCGAACTGGTGCAAGGCCGCGAGGTGGGAGAAGGTGGCTTCCGGCCCGAGGTAGGCGATGCGCAGCGGTTGCTGCAGCGTCAGGCAGCCGGAGATGATCTCGCGGAAGATGGCGCGAACACTCTCGGCCGGCAGCGGTCCTTTATTGAGCGCGTTCAGCCGCTGGTAGATGCGTTTCTCGCGCCCCGGGGCGTAGGCGCTGGCGTGCCCGCTGGCGCGCTTGCGCTCACCGATCTCTCGTGCCAGGCGCGCCCGCTCGTTGAGCAAGGCCAGGAGCTGTTCGTCGAGGCGGTCGATATGCGCTCGCAGTGCATCAAGCCCGGTGTGGCTGGTACGCGGCAAAGCCGTCTCCCGCGGGCCCTCTCCGGACGGTGACAACTGCCGGCGCCAACCGCTCCGAATACCTAATCAGGAAGTGCCCGCTCATGGATTCGCTGGAAGCGCAGGACTGCTAGCGCAGCCCTGCGCGGATTGCAAACCCTAGGAACACCTCTCCAACACGGTGACGGTTGCACCGGCTCCCGTCGGAGTTCATCGGCGCGATCCGGGCGCGATCTGAGGCGTGCCCTCACGCCGGCCGTCCGCCGCCGAGCTATCACCCCACCGGGCTGAGGGCAGCCCGGCTCCAGCTCCTCACCCCGGAGCCGAGTCTGGATCTCCGCCAATCGCGCGTTGACGGCTCAGCTCAGTGCGACTGAAGCGACATTGGCCGCGGCCGCGCTTGCCGGTGAGGCGCCGGGGCGCCGGACCAGACGCGCCAGGGCAAAGAATCCGGGCGCCGTCAGCACGAGCATGGCCGCTGAGACGACCCAGGCGGCTTGGATGCCTAGATCACGCGCGATCAGGCCGATGCACGCCAGTCCGATCCCGCCGCCGAGGGTGAAGCTCATCGCGCGCACAGAGAGAATGGTGGCCCGCTGTTCCCGCCCGATGTGATCGTTCATCCAGGCCTGAATCAGCGGCTCGCCGAAGCCGAAGCACAGCTCGAAGGCCAGCAACCCGAGCAGCGCCGGGTAGACCGAGCTGGCCAGCGCTGCCACCGCCAACATGGCGCCGCGGCACAGGGTTACCACCCCGAGCGCATGCTCGCGCGCCCATGGCGTGCTGGCCCGTGCAATCAGCGCACTGCCGGCAATGGCGGCAACGTTGATCAGCGCCCAGATCCAGCCCATCAGCCACGCGCCCTCGCCCGTCAGCTGTTGAAAACGCGGCTGCCACATCATGTGCACGGGCATGATGCCGAACGCAGCGGTCCCCGTCAGCACACACATCAGCAGCAGAGCCGGCGCTTGCCGCACGATGCGCAAGCCGGCTCGCATGGTTTGCGCCACCGAGCCCACCGGCTCCGTGGCGCGCTCCGGCCGCAGCCCGTCGCGCATCCACACCTGCGCCACCAGCGCGGTGACGGCAAAGCCAGCGGCCGCCACCGGCCATGTCAGTGCCAGGTCGTGCTCGCCCAGGTAGCCGCCCGCCAAGCCGCCGGCGATCATCAAAGTGCGGGCAATCATCTGCGCGCGCGCGAAGAAACGGTCCGCCGGCCGGCGATTGCCCTCCGCGTGCATACCGTCGACCGCCCAGGCATCGAGTGCGCCGTTGGCCAGCGTCGTGCCCAGCGCATCGCAGGCCTCGGCGATCAAACAATCGGTGAAGCTGTCGGCAAACCAGTACAACACGAACGCCCCCGCGCGGATGATGCAGCTCAGCAAGAAGGCCCGCTTGCGGCCGAAGCGATCGGCGAGCGCGCCGGTCGGCACTTCAAACAAGAACGACGTGAGCAGATAGGTTGCCAGGACGAGGTTGATCTGCAGCAGATCCAACCCGCGACTGAGCAAGAACAGCGGATACACCGGCGCGATCAGCGACCACGAGACGCAGTACAGGCCAAAGACGAGATAATAGGTACGTTCGGTTCGGGTCATGCCACATCGCGGGAGGCTCATTCGTATCCCGGGCCCGGGGCACAACACAATGCGGGCAACCTCCACGGCCGTTGAAAGCCCGCGGGCCTGGAGCCGGTTGAAGAACCGCCCATGCTTCGAGACGCGCCTGGCGGCGCTCCTCAGCGTGAGCGGTTCTTCCTTCTGCCACTACACTTTTCCGCTCGCCCTGAACTACTATGGCCGAAAGCCTTGGCGTCGCGCGCAGATTTCCCTCCGTCATTCCCGCGAAGGCGGGAATCCATCCGGAGCCCCACCGCCCTGGATGCCCGCTTAAGGAGTGCGGGCATGACGGAATACCCCCGGTCGAGCTTTGGGTTGCGGGCGCCAGCCCGCGCTAGGGAGCTGCGAAGCAGCGTCTCGAAGGGCATCGCCGTCTTTCAACGGGCTGCTAGAGCCGGCCCGCCCCACACCGCTGCCGCAATTGGCATCAGCCGGTCCGCAGCTGGCGCGAACAGGGGTATGGGGTCAGGGCACCCCGACCCTCTCCCCGCGAAGACATGCGGGGCATCGCTCTCCCGGAAGAAATGAACCAGTGTACTGAGCGGCTGCTGACTGACTTCGCGCTTGCCTCCGCGGGGCGGCATCGCTACTGAAGAGCCAGTGCCAAGTCATCGTGCTGCCACCCGTGCCGGACTGCGTTTTGCGCTCTTGATCGGCTTTGTTGTCACCACCGGCGTTGTCGCGCTGTGGCAGGCGCGTCACGGCATACCGCTGACGCCTGAAGCCGTGCGCGAGTTCATCGCTGACTGGGGCCTACTGGCGCCCCTGGTCTTCATCGCGGCTTGGGCGCTGCGGCCGCTGGTGTTCTTCCCGACCATCCTGCTGTTCGTCGGCGGTGGGCTCGCTTTCGGCGCGCTCTGGGGCACGCTCTACTCCACCATCGGCGGCACCCTGGCGGGCATGCTCACCTTCGGCATCGCGCGCGCTCTCGGCCGGGAATTCGTGCAGGCGCACATCCGCGACCGCTTCCCGCACCTGCACGAGGAGCGCTGGGGGCCCGGGCTGGTGTTCGCGCTCAATCTGGTGCCGATCGTTCCGGTCACGGCCATCAACTACGGCGCCGGGGTGTCGCGCATCGGGCTTGCACCATTCACTCTGGCGGTGCTCGCCGGCCTGACGCCGCGGGCTTTTGCTTACAGCTTCTTCGGCAGCTCGATGCTTGACGCTGGTTCTTGGGAGTTCGCGCTGGCGATCGGCTTACTGGTAATCATGGTCCTGGTACCCACCTGGCTGCGCCAGCGCTTCGTTCGCCGCGCCCGGCGCAACCGCAAGTTGAACCCAGAACGCTGACTAGCGGTGCCGCCGCCACAGCCGGCGCCAATACACGCTGAGAGCGATCGCCGCCACCGCTGCGGCCGCCGCCGGCACTACCGCCGCCGTTTGAGCGCTGTTGGCGTACTGGCGGATCTCCCAGGCGGAGTAACCGGCGAAACAGAGCACCGCGGCGGCGATGAAGATCTTGTGTGTCGTCAGCAGTGACATGGCAACGATATGCCTCCACTACGGGGGAAGCTCAGGTTGGTCAAGACACTCGCCTGCCAAAGAATGCGCTTGACGAGGCCGGGGGCCTGCCGTAGCCTTCGTGCGGCAACGGAGGCGACATGAACGCGCGACAGCTGGTGGTGACGGTGGCGTTATTGGCGGCACCCACGGTGACGGGGGCGCTCGGACCGGAGCTGCGGCGAGTGACGCCGCCAAATCGGCCCTATATCGTCGAGCTGGGCGAACCGCGCCCGATGAGTTCACAGGGGCTCGACCGCGAGCGCAAGCTCAATAGCGACCTGAATCTGTACCTCGAGTACTACGGCTGGCCCGACTACGTTGAGGTCCAGGACATCGCGCCGCAAGACCCGTGGGCAGCGTACGAGGTCCGATTGTATTACCTGCAGCGTGAGATCGAGATGGCGTTCGGGCGGGCCTTCATCGCCCCGACCATCACGGACTTCGGCGTCATCAAGTACCAGGGCCACATCGAGCCGGGCACGCGCGACCGCATTGTCGCCCTGGTCGCACCGCCGCGCGCCGAGTTCGACGAGCCCGAGCCGGTCGAGTTCAAGCCCGTTGCAGCGGCCGCGCCGGCGCCCGCGCCTGCACCTCCGAGTGACATAGAGGCACTGATCGCCCGCGTCGAAGCTGCCGCCGAGCGCGCCTCGCTGGCCGCCGAGCGCGCCGCCGCCGCCAGCGATGCCGCCACGGTGGCAGCCGACCGTGCGGCCAACATCTTCGCCAAAATCTCCGAGTAGCAGCGCCGCTGGCACACGGTGGCGAACGAGGCGGCCGGCCCGATAGTGTCCTGAAGTCGCGCTACTGCACTCCGACAGGTTAGGTCCCGCTGAGTTGGTGCGCCAGATTAGGCGACCCCGGCGCCAGCACGCATGACACGACGCGAGGAGTTGCTGGCCGCGATCGCGAATGAGGAGGCACGGCTTGCCGCCCTGCGGGCCGAGACCGCAGAGCGGACTTCTCACCTGATCGCGCTCCACGACGAAATCGCCGCACTTGCGCCCGAGCCAACGGTCATCCCGCCCCCGGCGGCCGCGCTATTGCCGGCGGTGCCGACAACGAACCCGGCGAAGCTCGCCCTCTTTCGCACGCTTTTCCGAGGCCGCGAGGACGTCTTCCCTCGCCGCTGGGAGAACGCCAGGAGTGGCAAGTCCGGCTACTCACCCGCGTGCGCCAATGAATGGGAGTACGGCGTTTGCGAGAAGAAGGCGGCGGGCCGCCGCGTCACTTGCCGTGAGTGTACGAATCAAGCCTTCACCCCGGTCTCCGACGCAGAGGTCGCCAAGCACTTGCGCGGCGACCAGGTCATCGGCGTATATCCGCTTCTCCCCAACGAGACCTGCTGGTTTCTGGCCGCCGACTTCGACAAGAAGACGTGGCGGGATGACATCGCGGCGTTCGTGGAAACGTGCCACGCCCACGGCGTACCCGTGGCGGTCGAGCGCTCGCGTTCGGGGAACGGCGCCCACGCGTGGTTCTTCTTCGCCTCGCCGGTGCCGGCGGTCGCAGCGCGCAAGTTCGGCTGCTTCCTCATCACCGAGACCATGGCAGGCAGGCATCAGCTCTCGCTGGAGTCCTACGACCGGCTCTTCCCCAATCAAGACACCATGCCCAAGGGCGGCTTCGGCAACCTCATTGCGCTGCCGCTCCAGCGGCCCGCGCGCGACCAAGGCAACTCGGTCTTCGTTGACGGCTCGTTCACCCCCTGGCCCGACCAGTGGGCCTTCTTGGCCAGCATCAGACGGCTAGCCCCGGCCTTCGTGCACACTCTGGCCGAGGAAGCCAGCCGCCGCGGTCTAGTAATCGGCGTCCGTATGGGCGACACGCTTGACGAAGACGGCCGAACACCGTGGGCCCGGCCACCCTCAGGTCGCCCGCATAAGACCGTGATCAGCGAGCCGTTGCCACCGAAGGTGAAGGCGATTCTCTGCCAACGCCTCTTCATCGAGAAGGCAGGCCTTCCATCGCCGCTGCTCAACCAGCTCAAACGGTTGGCCGCCTTCCAGAACCCGGAGTTCTACAAGAAGCAGAACCTGCGACTGGCGACCGCGCTGACACCCCGGGTCATTGCCTGCGCCGAGGAGCTTGCGGAGCACATCGCCCTTCCGCGCGGCTGCCTGGCCGCGGCAGAGCCGCTCTTGCATGAATACGGCGTCACCCTCGATGTTGACGACAAACGGGAAGACGGCATCGCAACCGAGTTCTCGTTTCACGGCAGCCTGACGCCGCTCCAAGAGCAGGCCGTGAGCGCCCTGCTCGCGCACGACACCGGCGTGTTAGTCGCACCGCCGGGCATCGGGAAGACCGTGATCGGCACGTATCTCATCGCGGCTCGCGGCAGAAGCACGCTGATTCTCGTTCACCGCAAGCCGTTGCTCGACCAGTGGATCGGCCAACTCGCGCTCTTCCTCGGCATTGAGCCCAAGGACATCGGTCAGATCGGGGCGGGCAAGTGGAAGCCGAACGGCCGCCTCGATGTCGCGATGGTGCAGAGTCTGGTGCGCAGGGGGGCGGTCGCGGACCTAGTAGCCGGCTACGGCCAAGTCATCCAAGACGAGGCCCACCACGCGCCGGCGGTGAGCTTCGAGCGCGTGCTCGCGGAAGTGAAGGCCCGCTACGTGGTCGGTCTCACGGCCACTCCCCAGCGTCGCGACGGACATGACCCGATCCTCCCCATGCAACTCGGCCCCGTGCGGTTCGCGGTCGACGCAAAGAGTCGGGCCGCTCAGCGTCCGTTCGATCACAAGCTGATCGTGCGCGAGACCGGCTTCGTCGCCACCGATCTCGGCAGCAACGCCGGCATTCAGGAATTCTACGCGGCGCTGGCGGCCGACCAGCGGCGTAACGATCTCATCTTCGATGATGTCGTGCGTGCGCTCGAGGAAAAGCGCTCGCCGGTCCTGCTGACCGAGCGGCGGGATCACCTCGAGCACTTCGCCGAACGGCTACGGAACTTCACGCGTAACCTGGTCGTGCTCCACGGCGGCATGAAGCCCAAGGATCGAAGGAGCGCGCTCGCACAGCTCGCCGCAATTACCGGCGGCGAAGAGCGTCTGCTGATAGCCACAGGCCGGTACATCGGCGAGGGCTTCGATGATGCGCGGCTCGACACCTTGTTTCTGGCGCTGCCGGTGTCGTGGAAGGGCACACTGATTCAGTACACCGGCCGGCTGCACCGCCTGCACCCGGGCAAGACCGAGGTCCGGATCTACGACTATGTCGACCGCGCCGTGCCGATGCTGATGAAGATGTTTCAGAGGCGGTTGCGTGGCTACCGGGCAATCGGCTACGCCCGGGGCGAGGCACCGCTTGGTTTACAGGAGGTCGAGGGCGAGGCGGTCGTGGAGTATGACGAGGCGGCCGTGCGTCATTTCGAGGAGGAGACGTAGGGACCACCGGGGATAGAGCTGTAAGGCCGGCGCCTTGCGCAAGCCATCAGCCAGGTCAGGCGCAACCGCAAGCGCAAGGATCATCCTATGAGTCGTGTCCGAGGAGGAAGGTGCGACTGGGTCGAAGGCGAAGGCTATCTCTTGTCAACTTCGAGGTTCAACAACCGATCATTTGCTCGCCGTTCGACGGGTAGGAGCATTGACGCATCGTCGAGGGCGAGGAGCCGTTCACTTCCTCCCGTGGATCGAAGATCGCCGCTGCCCACTGTCAGAGGATCTCCCGCGGTACGTACGTCTTGGCCTCAGGAATCTGCTCACTCAGTGTCTCGACCGCGGCGACGAAGGTGTCGGCTTGTTCGCGGGCGGCACCGACGAAGGCGTTCTCGGCTGCGAGTAGCGTGTTTAACTCCACCCGGCTCAGACCGATGCGCGCATCGGCGGCTAAACGGTCGAGCAAATCGTTGACCGGAGAGCCCGCGCGCAGTGCGCGAGCGGCGGCTTGGGCGTGCTCCTGGATGGCCGCGTGTGCGCTCTCACGACCGGCGCCGCGGCGCACGGCCTCCATCAGAATGGTGGTGGTGGCGAGAAACGGCAGGTGGCGCTGGCGCTCGGCCGCTATGACTCCGGGAAAGATCGCGAGTTCGTCGAGTATCGTCAGGAACGTCTCCAGCAGTCCGTCGGTTGCCAGCATCGCGCCCGGCAACGCCACCCGGCGGACCACCGAGCACGAGACGTCACCCTCGTTCCACTGATCGCCCGCCAGCCCCATCACCATGTTCACGTAACCACGCAGAACAACGTGCAAGCCGTTGAGCCGCTCGCAGCTGCGCGCGTTCATCTTGTGCGGCATCGCCGACGAGCCCACTTGCCCTTCCTTGAATCCCTCCGAGGCCAACTCCGCGCCGCTCATCAAGCGCCAGGTCTTGGCGAAGCTGCTCGGACCGGCGCCGAGCTGATAGAGCGCGCTGACCACCTCGAAGTCGAGGCTGCGCGGATACACCTGACCGCTAGCGCCGAGAACATGCGTAAAGCCAAGGTGCCGGACGATGGCGGCTTCGAGCGCGGCGACTTTGGCCGGGTCGCCGTTGAACAGCGTGAGCTGATCGAGCTGGGTTCCGACTGGTCCTTTCAGCCCGCGCAAGGGATAGCGCGCGCACACGGCCTCGAGCTGGCGCAACGCGCACAGCATCTCCTCGCCGAACATCGCCAGCCGGCGGCCCACGGTCGTCGGCTGCGCCGCGACGTTATGGCTGCGGCCGGTAAGCACGACCTCGCGGAATTCCTGCACTCGGCGAGACAGCCGCCGCAGACAGGCTGCATATTTGGTGCGCAGCAGCTCCAGCGCGCGCCGGATCTGTAACTGCTCGACGTTCTCCGTCAGGTCGCGGCTGGTCAGGCCCTTGTGGATGTGCTCGTGCCCGGCCAGGGCACAGAACTCCTCGATGCGGGCTTTGACGTCGTGGCGCGTGACGCGCTCGCGGGCGCGGATGCTGGCGAGATACACCTGGCCTTTGACGCGCTCGTAGGCCGCGATTGCCGCTGCCGGAATATCCAAGCCTAGCTCGCGCTGGGCGCGCATGACGGCGATCCAGAACTCACGCTCGAGGATGATCTTGCCCGCTGCCGACCACAGCGCCGCCATCGCCGGGCCGGCATAGCGCTCGGCCAACACATCGGTCGGGGCTTCATTCGACACGCGCGTTGTACCCCCTGCAATCACGGCCGGAGTATCGCCAGGTCTGCCCGGCAGCGCAAGCCCGCCGAGTGCCGGCTCGGCCCGCGTGCCCGTAGCGGGCCATCCGCCCCGGCCGCCTCACACGTGCCAGACGCGGGCGTAGATCTGTTCGGAGCCGTAAGCGCCGGAGTTGTAATAGATCCGTGCCCGCTCGTCGGGCAGCACAAACAGGTAGTGTCGCCAGAAGTTGTGGCCTTCCCCATGTTGTTTGGCGACCTGCGGGAGCTGGGCGGGCAGCTCGATCGGACTGTGCTTGAGATCGAATTTCCAGCCTGCAACCGGAAACTCATCATCGCAACGAGCCCAGCCGCCAACGCTGGGGTCGGGCTCGCCATGCCCCTCGTACACCGGGGTAGCAGAGCCGTTGACGAGTGCTACCCACTGGTGGTTGGCGGTGGGCAGAAGTTGCAGGCCGCCGATCCAACCATTGCACCAGTGTCGGGCATGGCTGCCGGGGCGCAGAATCGGCCCGAGCTTCTCCGCCTTCGCAGCGCCGGGGTCAAGCACAGCCGCCGCCTGACACGGGCCCAGCGGCGAGATCGGCTGGTCTGCTTGCGGCTCAGCCGGGTAGGCCATGTAGTAGAGCAGAATCCGGCCGCGGTCGGCGAACCAGTACGCGGTGGGCGCGTCTGCCCCCCGAGCATCAAAGGCGCCGGCCGTGCCGTTGGGCACAACCGGCTCGGCGTCGGTGTGCCAGGGCCCGGCGAGATGGCGCGCGCGCGCGCGCCCGACGATCTTGGCCCCGGCCTGAAACGCGGCGAAGAAGCCGACGTACTCCGTGCCCAGGCGCACGGCTTGGCCCGGCCGGCGCGGATCCATCAGAATCCAAAACTTATGGGCGTTCTCCGCCAGCGGACCCAGCAGCGGCAGGCGGCCGGTCTTGATCCAGTCACCGCTGTCCACGCGTGACGGCGTGCGGGCGACCGCCACGCCGGTGCCGACGAAGCTCTCGCCCAATGCGAAGTAGAACATACGCCAGTTGCCGAGGTCTTCATCCCAGACAATACAGGGATCGCCGACAATGCCGCTGTCAAACGCTCCGGCCGGCCCGCGCGGCAAAATCACCGGACCGAGGTGCCGCCAGCGTGCACCGCCGGCGACCAAGTTGGCGCAATTCACTGCAAGCCCTCCAACAACACTATTCCACGGTTCGAAGCAGGACGCCCGCGGGCTGCGGCAATACTAGTTACTATCCATGATATGTAGATGACAGATGCGATTGGCACTCGTATCATTACCACAAGACTTGACAACCTGGCAGTGGCTGCGAATCGCTGCTCGCTTCCTAAAGCGGGCCCGCCGCGCCACGGCTCCCGCGCTATCCGTGGCTTCACCCATAGCGCAGCCCCGCGCGGCTGCGCAAGCGAATTCCTGGTCACGATGACGGGGGCTGCCTGCCGGCACATGCTATGTCGTTTGTGCCGGGCAGTGCTCCGACTGCACGGCATGGACTCGACTCTGGCGCCGGCGGCTGTCCGGTGTCCTGTGGTCATGAGCCCGCAAACCGCGGCCGGCGCTTGGCGAGGAAGGCAGCCACGCCCTCTTGGTAGTCGGCGCTGTTGAAGCAACGCGCCATCGCCGCGCGCACAGCGGCCCGGTCCTGTTGCCCCGCCGGCTTTAGCAGCTCGTGTATCGCCAGCTTATGCGCCGCTAGCGTCAGCGGCGCGTTGTCGGCCATGCGCAGGGCGTAGTCGCGCGTCCAAGCCTCGATCTCATTACGGGCGACAATCTGGTTGACCAACCCGACGCCGAGGGCCTCGCCGGCATCGAGTGTACGAGCTGACAGCAGAATCTCGGCGGCGGCGCCGGGGCCGACCACCTGCAACAGGCGCGCGATGGCTTCCAGCGGATAAGCCAGCCCCAGCCGTGCGGCCGGAACGGCAAAACGGGCGTGCTCGGCGGCAAAGCGCAGATCGCATGCCACCGCCACCGAGCAGCCGCCGCCGAAGCAGAGGCCGTTGATCATGGCGATCACCGGCTGCGGTAGCGCGGCAATGGCCAGCCAGGCGGCGGCCGTGACCTGATCGTACTGCGCCGTCATCGCGGCATCGGCGCGAATGGCCGGAAACTCCGAGATGTCGGCGCCGGAAATGAAGGCCTCGTCACCCGCCCCGCGTATGATCACAACCCGGATGGCGGGATCGGACCCGAGCGCCGGCAGCTGCTCGGCCAGCCCCTGCCAGACCGCCCGCGTCATCGCGTTGCGCGCTTGCGGCCGGTTGATGATTACCCACGCCAGCGGCGGCTCCCGCTGCACCAACAATTCATCGTTCGCTGTTGCCACGCGCACCTCGAAGCAACCCGCTTCTAGCGACGGGCCCAGGCCTTTGCAACGGACCGGATGGCCGCGGCGAGCTACTGCGCCGGCGGCACCTCGTAGCCCAAGGCGCGCAACCGCTGGCGCGTCTGCTCGTCGAGCTCCACCGCGCCCGCCGCGCTTGCCGGCCCCGCGGCGGCCTGCAGCTGTTGGCGTACGGCTTGGGATTCGAGATCGTGCGCGCGCATTACCTTGAGTGCTTGCTGCGCTGCCGGAGCGCCGTCGATGGTCGTGACCGGCGCGCTTTCACCGGCATCGGCACCCAAGCGGTAGAACTCGAAGCGCGGCCCGCCGCCCTTGGTGGTCCGGATCAACTTGTCGCCCTGGGCCCGGACCGCCCGCAGATGATCGCCGATCTCCCCGACTATCGGCCGGGGCTCGCCGCCGTCGCTCCCCAGCATCAGGTTGCCGACGGAGCGTCCTTGTACCGGCTCGGGCGGCGCCAGCCGCAACAAGTCGAGAATCGTCGGGCCGAGATCGATCAGACTGACCGGTGTGGCCACTCTGCGGCCGGCGGCAATCACCCCCGGGCACGAGAAGATCAACGGCACGCGCAGCGCCGGCTCGTAGAGCGTTTGCCCGTGGCCGAACACGCCGTGCTCGTAAAATTCCTCGCCATGATCCGATGTAACTACTAGTAATGTCCGCCGGGTCAGGTTCAACTCAGCGAGCGTGCGCACAAAACCGCCCAGCGCCTCGTCGGTATAGGCAATGGCAGCGTCGTAGTTGGCGACGAAGCCGTTGGCGTCGGTGATCGGCGGCTGGGCCTGATCGCCGACGAAGCTCTGGCGCAAGCGCTCGTAGTCGGCGCCGGGGGCGTTGCGCTGGTGGATCTGGTAGGTGTGCAGGAACAGAAAAAAGCGCTCGTGGCGACGGCGCCGCAGCCACTCGGCCCCGGTTTCGAACACTGCTTTCGCCTCGCCGGTGATGACGCGGGCCACCGGCTGCCCGTCGATAGGATGCGCCCCGCCCGGTGCGAATTCACCGGCGTTCCGCGCCGCCCGAAACTCGCGGTAGTCATCGAAGCCGCGGGCAAAACCGGCGCTCGTCAGCAACATGCCATCCTCGGTCACCGCAGCGGTGACGAAGCCGGCGCGGCGCAAGACCTCGGCCAGCGTCGGAATCCGCGCCGGCAACAGCCGCGGGCCCCACACGCTCACGCCGATTCCGTGTACTGACGGGTACAGCCCCGTAAACATGGTCATGTGCGAGGCCGAGGTCTCCGGCCAGACCGCGGCAGCCTGCTCGAACAGCGTGCCGCCGGCGGCTATCCGGTCGAGAGTTGGGCTAACCCGGCGGCGATAGCCGTAGGCACCCAGGTGATCGGCCCGCAGCGTGTCGAGTGAGATTAGGATCACGTTAAGTGAAGGGACCGGCGCGGCAGCAGCGGGCGGCGCCAGCAGCACCGGCGCGCTGATCACCACCCTCGGGGCCATCTTGTTCCGCGACGGCGGGCGCGACGAGGGCGCTGCTTCCGCGGCGGCCTCAAACCTAACCCGCACGCGCTGCCCGGCGTACTCTGCCAGTGATAGTGCAACATCATGCCAGCGGCGCTCTTCCGCAGCCGCGGGCGGTTCGACCGCACGCTCATCGATCGTGAACTCACCCGCCGTCGTCTGAACCGTCACACGGATGCTTCCATGAATCGGCTCATCGTCGGGCATCACTGCCAAGCCGAATCGCAACTGGGCCTTTGCCGGCACCGCCACCTCGGCCGTCACGACATCCATCTCGACGGGGGGCGCCCAGCCCGTGACCGCCACTGCCATCGTCTGGCCGACGTCACCAGCGCCGAACTCTACCGCCACCCGGCGGTTAGCCACGCTGCCCTGTAACGATGCCTTGCGCGGTTGCCACGGCCCATCACCGCTGCGCACGGCGGCGGCCACTGCCGGCCACAAGACCTCGACGCGGTTGAGATCAGGTGCGCGAAACTCCTGCGCGCCCGGCTCGCTAATCGTGGTCGCGTCCACGTGGGCGAGGGTCTGCGGTTGCGTGACCAGCGGGCGGATTTCGCTGGCGACTGAAACGGTCAGCAATCCCGCGGTCGATATAGCTCCGCTCTCGGCCGCGGGTCCGAGCAACTCGTTGAAGCGATGATTCACATGCAGGACGGCAGGCTCTGAGCGGCACCCGCCGCCCATCACGGCCGCCAGGCAGAGCACGGCCGAGAAGAGCGCGCGACGAGCCGGCTTCATTGGTCTGCTTGTGGAAGCAACCCGGCGACAAGTCAAGCCACACCGCCAACGGGCGTGGTCCCGGCGCGGCGCCGGAGGGTGCGCGGCAAATTTGTGGGTAACGTGGTTCGGTGTTATGGCCGTCATTCCCGCGAAAGCGGGAATCCAATTTGGCGTTTGGCGCTATGGACAAGCAGTTCTGCGTTTGCATCCTGGCCAGCAAACGGAACGGCACGCTGTACATTGGGGTGACCTCACAGCTGGCAACGCGGGTGTGGCAGCATAAGAGCAAGGTAGTGGAGGGTTTTTCGGCCAAGTACGGCGTTGACAAGCTGGTCTAC
>JACQVA010000146.1 GCA_016210005.1 Deltaproteobacteria bacterium
GCGCTACACGATCTCGTCATAGAGGTCACGCCAGTCCGGGTTCGATCAGCACGATCTTCCAGGCGCGGCGCCACTTCATCAGCTGCTTCTCCCGCACGATTGCGGTCTCTGCGCAGCCGTGCGCTTCGTAGTAGACCAGCTTGTCAACGCCGTACTTGGCCGAAAAACCCTCCACCACCTTGCTCTCATGCTGCCACACCCGCGTTGCCAGCTGTGAGGTCACCCCAATGTACAGCGTGCCGTTCCGTTTGCTGGCCAGGATGGAAACGCAGACCATAGCGCCAAACGCCAAACTGGATTCCCGCTTTCGCGGGAATGACGGCCATAACACCGAACAGGATCAGGGTCGCCACCACGTTACCCACAAATTTGTCGCGCACCCGTGGTGTGGGGCGTACTCGACGAGGATCACGCTCTGGTCGGCGACATGGCAGATACGGTCTTATCGGTTACCTACGGCCCTCCTGGGTCATGAGCTGATTCCCGGTGCCGCGGGCCGCCGTCGTGCCTAGGCCGCAGTTGGCGTAGCTTGTCCCGCTGCGCCGGGGTTAGCTCGTTCTTGATGCGGATCAGCAGGGTCAGGTGCGCCTTCTTGAGTCGGTGCTCGGCGGTCATGACTTGTTCGGCCTGGGCCAGCGCCGCCGTCTCGTCCACGGGCGAGGCGGAGAGCAGTTTGGCAAGCTTCTCCGACTGGCGCTCGATCTCCCATTGAATGGCAACCAGCGCCTTCTGCGCTTCCTCCATCTGTTGCGTGATCTTGTCGCGCTGCGCATCGGTGAGTCCGATCTCGCTCTGGTGGCGCATGAGCAAAGCGGGCGGAAACACCTCTTCGAGAAAGGACGGACCGCCCGGCCCGGGCAACCCTTCCATACCCGGTGGGCCGCCGAGCGGCCGAGCGCCGGCGGGGTCCACCAGCGCGGCTAGCAAGAGCAGGCCCAGCGTTAGCGTCGTGCGGAGGTGAGTCATACGTAGGTCTCCCTATCAATGGCCGACTGAGTGTCGGACGGTTCCAAGTCGAGACATCCCAGGCCCGTGCCCGCGCAGCCGAACGAGGGGACGTCTTCGAGGGCGTCCAACCCCGGGGCCGTCAGCAGCGCGTCAGTCGGAGCTTGGTAAACGCCGAGTTCGGCGATCGCTACCGGCGCCCGCTCGGGTGCTGGCGTCGGCGCGCTCTGCAACCAGAGCACGAGGGCGGCCGCGGCAGCTAGCGGTAGCGCGGCGGCACCGGTGTAGCGCCACACCCGCGGCCGGGCACGGACCGCGGCGCCAAACGCCGACAATGCGGTGCGCCGCGGCGGTGTGCGAGTCGGTGGCGTCGCCGCCAGGATGCGTTCGAGCAACTCCGGCGAAGGCATTTTCGCGGGCACCAGGTCGAGCAACGAGTCGAGCTGGCTGCCGGCTTCTTGCCAGCGCCGCGCCTGTTCCGATTGGGCTAGCAGAGCAAGGGCCTCGTCGCGCTCTTCTAGCGGCCAACGTTCGGGGTCAGCGCCATAGGCCGCGAGCAACTCGCGCAAGCGAGTGGCGGTCATCGATGAGCGATCGTCCATCGGCGTGGCGTCAGTCCTCTCCGAGCAGGTCCGGCAGCAGGTTGCGCAGCTGCTCGCGCAGGCGGCGCCGGCCACGTGCGAGCAGCGATTCGAGCGCCTCGACGCTTACGCCCATCGCGCCGGCGGCCTCGATGTTGCGCAGTCCCTGATAGTGGCACAGGGTGATGGCGATACGCTGCTGCGCCGGAAGTTGTGCCAGGGCCGCGTTCACATGCTCTCCGATGTCCTGCGCCTGCAGCCGAGCCGCCGCCGGCGGCGCCGGGTCACTCGGCTCAGCGATCTCGTCGAGGGCCAGCTCGGGACCGCGGCCGAGGCGGTCGAGGCAGAGATTGAGCGCGATACGGTGGAGCCAGGTGCTGAAGCGGGCGGTCGGTTGCCAGCGGGGCGCGTTGATCCAGACGCGCAAGAAGGTCTCTTGCGCCACGTCCTCCGCTCCCGCGCGATCGCCGAGCGTGCGGGCGGCAAAGCCGACAAGGCGTCCGAGGTGTCGCTCGACCAGCAGGCGGAAGGCGTCATGGTCGCCCGCGCCAATTCTGCGCATGAGTATTTCATCTGCGTCTGCCACGGCACGTTCGGCGGGTCAGTCGCCGCCTGCGCGGGCCGAGCGGGCACGCGCAGGCGGCAAGACTTTCAGTTAGCGCCGCGATCTCCGCGTCGCAAGCAACACCGCCGTCACCACGGCCCGCCGCGGCGCCCCGGCCCTCGCCGCGGGTGGTCGGTCTGTAGCTCGTCGAGACTCAGCGCACCGTCGCCATCGGTATCGACGTGGTTGAAATGGTGCTCCGCCATCTTGTCCCGCACCAGCGCTTCGAACACCTTGAATTCAGCCAAGGACAGAGTGCCGCTGGTATCGGCGTCTGCTTGGGCAACTAGCGCGGCACGCTCGGCCTCGATCTCCGCCCGCGCCGGCGGATCGGCGGCGAGCACCCAGCCGGGAAGCGCCAGTATTGCCCCACTCACGAGCCATTGGTTGATCTTCATGACGATCTCCTTCCGTCTATGGTCTCGGGCTCCAATCGGCCCGTCTACTTGAACGGACGGCGGCAAGAAATCCGTCGCTGGCCCAGCCGGCGGCGCGAGATTCAGTGGGCGCTGCTTCCCGGGCCCGCCAGCGCCACCGAGGTCGGTGGCGGCAGGTAGTAGAGCGGGTTGCGCGCGACATTGTCGCGGCGGACTTCGAAGTGGAGGTTGGGACCGGTGGTCCGGCCGCTGTCGCCGAGGGTGGCAATCTGCTGGCCGCGGCGCACGCGCGCCCCTTCTGCCGCCTGGTTCTGGCGATTGTGCGCATAGACGGTGGCGTAGCCGCGGTCGTGCCGCACGATGATCACGTTACCGTAACCGGCAAGGGCGTCGGCATAGATCACATCGCCGTCCGCCGCCGCCAGCACCGCGGTGCCGGCCGCGGCGGCGATGTCGATACCATCGTGAAAGCTCTCCCCGCGCGGCCCAAAACCGGAAGTGACACTGCCGGCTGAGATCGGCCAGGCGAACAGCCGGGCACCGTCAGCCGGCGGCAATTCCTCGCGCCGGGGAGCCTTCGCATTGACATCGCTCGGGGTGATGACATGCACCGGCAGTTGCCGCCGGGCGCCGGGGACGAATAGACGCTGGCCAGCGGTGATGCGCGACGGGTCGCGCAGGCGGTTGGCCCTGGCCAGCGCCTGCACCGACACACCGTAAGCCTTGCCGATGCGGTAGAGGGAATCGCCCGGCCGCACGCGATGATAAACTCCGCGGCTGCAGCCGGCGAGGATCATGGCTACGCCCACCACCACCGCCGCCGTTCGCCACCCAGGTTGCCGCGCTTCGTTCCCCACACCCACACTCACCCGGCGGGGCCCACTGCCTCCCCGCTTAGGCGTCGTTCCAGCCGTCAGCCCCGATCAGCTTCACGAACCGGCATTCGCCGAAGTACTCCTCCTGCCAGCCGGCCGCCATGCGCCGAATCCGCGCCAGCCCCTGCAACTCCGACTCGCCCAGCGGCAGCACCAAACACCCGGCCGCCGCCAGTTGCCCCAGCAAAGCGCGCGGGATACGGCGGGCCGCCGCCGTCACCACGATCGCGTCGAACGGCGACGCCTCGCACCAGCCCGCGCTGCCGTCACCGACGCGCACGTGCACCTGGGCGCCGAACCCGAGCGCGCGCAGGCGCTCGGCCGCACCCGCCGCCAGCTCCGGCACGCGCTCGATGGTGAAGACCTCGGCCCCCAGCTGCGCCAGCACCGCGGCCTGATAGCCCGAGCCGGTACCGACTTCGAGCACGCGGGCGCCGGCTCGCAGCGCCATGGTCTCGGTCATCAACGCCACCATGTACGGCTGCGAGATCGTCTGCCCGTGCCCGATCGCCAGCGGGTGATCGCCATAGGCGAAGCGCCGCTGCCCCTTCGGCACAAACTGATGGCGCGGAATCACCGCCAGCGCGCTCAGCACCCGCTCGTCGCGGATGCCGCGGGCGGCCAGCTGTTCGCGAACCATATCCAAGCGTTCGGCCTCGTAACCCATCGGTGCCACCGGCACAGCCGAACGCTACCACCGGCTCCGGTGCTGGGCAAATGAAGCCTCGCGCTGCAACAGCCAAGGGTGTGCGACAAATTTGTGGGTAACGTGCAGCCGACCGGGCAAAGTCCTCACCAGTCTGACAGTACTGTGTACTGTCAGGCCGAGGCCCAGGTGGCCGAAAGGGACGCAATCTGTCATTCCCGCGAAAGCGGGAACCCACGGCACCGGCTCGCTACCACCCGCCAGCGCTACACGATCTCGTCATAGTGGCGCCAAACGCCAAACTGGATTCCCGCTTTCGCGGGAATGACGGCCCGCTTTCGCGGGAATGACGGCCATAACACCGAACCACGTTGCCCACAAATTCGTCGCGCACCCAACAGTCAACCCGCTCAACTCAGTACGCCACCGAGGGGAAGTAGCAGCCACGGGGCTCGTGATAGATGCCCATGGCCATCAGCGTGAGCGGCTTGATCACCCGCAGGCCGACGCCCAAGCACCAGCGGAACAAGCTCGCTTGCCGCGTCGGCAGCAGAAACGACACCGGCTGGGCCGTAGCCGCCGCCACTCCGACGATCAGCGCCTGCATATTGGCCTCACTTTCCGCCACCCCGTGGGCCGCTTGCCACATGGTCAGCGTCGTCGTGTAGGCGTTGATGCGGCCGTCGCGAATAGCCACGAACGGGTTGAGCACCGCCGTGGCGCCGCGTAGTTCATCGCTGCGCTCCAGGCCGTGCACGCGCCGGCATAGAGCCGCGCACTCCTCGACGTCGCCTTCGCGTAGCCGGCGCACCATCACGCCCGGCAGCGGCGCCACCTGCGGAATCCCGCTCACCAGCACCAGCGGCTCCTTCACCTCGAAGCCCAGCGAGGCGTAGAGCGACATCGAAGTGGTGTTGAAAGCGTCCTGCACCAAGCGAATGCCGGCGGCCTCACGACCGCGCGCAATTACCGCGCGCATCAGACAGCGCCCGACGCCGCAGTGCTGGCTGGCCGGATCAACCGAAATCGGCCCGACCGCTCGGATGGCGTCGCCCTCGGTCAGGAAGTTCGAGCCAATCACCTGCCCGTTCCACTCCGCCACTACTCCGTAGGCATGCTGCGTGAGAAAGGTGAGCACCTGGGTTGCCACCTCGAGCGAGGGAAAGTCGGGCGGAAAGTTGTGCTGCTCGGCAATGTCCCTAAATGCCTCATAGGCGATGCGGCCGCACACCTCGATGTCGGTGGGGGTAATTGGACGAACCACGACGTTCATCTCGCGCCCTCCCCTCTCACAGGCGCGCCCTGGCCGGCACCGGCCACGGCCGCCGCGTTGTTGTGTACCCGGATAGACCAGGTTCGGCTCCGGATCAACCGCGCGGCCACCCGGCCGACACCCTGTGATTACGCGGGCGCGGGGGCGGGCCCCTGCGCCGGTGTCACGCCGACACGGCGATGCGAATATCCTCAGGTGAAATCTGCGCCGAGGCCAAGATGAAACGCGGCCGCAGCAGCACCACCAACGCCGGCAACAAGGCCAGCGCGGCCACCGCACTGACCAGCATCGTCACCGGGATGAAGTAGCCGCACATCGCGAGCGGCCGGAAGTCGGAGAGCGCGTACACGCCGAAGCCGGCGCTGATGGCCACGGCCACGAACAGGATGGCACGCCCGGAGGTGTGCATCGTGCGCCGCAGCGCCGCTTCGAGGTCACCGCCGGCAGCGAATTCCTCGCGCAAGCGGTAGAGGAAATAAATCGCGTAGTCTGCCCCCACGCTGACGCCGATCGCCGCAATCGAGGCCCCGGTCAGATCGAAGGCGACGCCGAGCCCGGCGAACAGCCCGAGGTTCGCCAACAGCGCCACCGCCAGCGGGGCGACGACGTAGGCACCGCCGAGGGCGGTGCGCAGCAGGATGCTGGAAAACCCGAATATCACCGCCAGTAATATGGCCAGGTTCAGCACCTTGCCGTTGACCGTGTGGTCGTTGAGCGCCATCACCGTCGGTCCCACGCCGCCGGCCAAGGCGACCTGGATCCGTTGCGGCGGATTCTGCCGCAGGTAGAGCTCCAGCCGCGCCAGCACACGCCGGGTCAGACCGGAGTCGTCGCGGTTGAGAAAGCCTCGCACCACCGCACGGCTGTGTGTGCGATCGACGTAGCCGTCAAAGGCCGGCGACTGCGCCAGGAAGAAGAGCTGGCCGATGAGCGCGGCGTCCGCCGGCAGCCCGCTGCCGGCTTCCTCCGGGACGAAGACCTCGAAGCTGCGCCGCAGCATGTCCGCCAGCGAGAACGTCCGACCCACCCCAGGCTCGGCCGCCATCGCCTGCTGCAAGCCCGTCATCAGCCCGATCGCTTCCGGACTCTTCATCGAGCCGGGCTCGCCTTCGAGCAAGATCGTCAGCGTCGTCGTGCTCGGAAAGTGCCGCTCGAACACCCGCAAGTCGCGTCCGAGCTGATGCCGTTCGGACCAGTACGCGTGGGTATCGAACTCGGTCGTCAGCCGTGGTGTAACGGCGACGGCCAGCGCGGTCACGAGCGCGAAGGTCGCCACCACTGCCCGCGGGTGCCGTATCACTGCGAACTCGATCGGCGCCAACACCACCCCGAGCCCGCGCGACAATGGCCCCTCGCCCGTGCGCGAGCGGCCGACCGGCCACAGCGTGCGTAGTGCCAGCATGAAGGTCATCTCCAGCAGCACGGCGGCAACGATACCACTCGCCACCCCCAGGCCGAACTCCGTCAGCGTCGGAATACCCAGCAGCGACAGTGCGGCGAAGCCGCAGGCGGCGGTGCCGCCGGCCGCCAACATCACCGCCCCGATGCGGCTGGCCGATGCCACCACCGCCGCCGTACGGTCGTGCAGGAAGCGGAACTCTTCATAGTAGCGCTTGAGCATCTGCGCCGAGTGTCCCGCGGCCACCGTCATCACCACCAGTGAGACGGCACCGGTCCAAGGGTTGACGCGAAAGCCGGCTAGGCCCATGAAGCCCATGGCCATCGCCGTGCTGAGTAACGCCGTGGCCGCCGGCAAGATCACTCCTTGAATGTGGCCGAAGGCGAGATACAGCACCACCACGATCGCCGCCACCGTGCCGGCGAAGAACAAGCCCTGCTCGCGCACAATTGTCGCCTGGAACCGCTGTATGATCGGTTCGCCGGTCAAGGCGATGCGGATGTCCGGCGAGCGGTACTTCGCCACCATCTGCTCCACCGCCGCTGCCAGCTGGGTACTTTCGACGCCGTCGTAGAAGTCGAGCATAACCAGCGCCGCCCGTTCGTCGGCGCTCACCAGCGCGTCCCTGAACAGCGGCTCGCTGCGGTAGCGCTGGCGCAGCCCGGCGATGCCGGCGTCGTCTGCGGGCACTTCTCGCGCCAGGTAGTCGCTGGCCAAGACCCCGCCTTGATCCACCGGTACCCGCACGTAGGGCGAGAATAGGCTGACGAGGTTCTGGCCGATGATCTCCGGCAGCCGCAGCGAGTCCTGCGTCAGATCGTACACCGCCTGCAAGACATCGCGCCGCCACACCGAGCCCGATTCCGGCACCAGCGCGATGGCGATGAAGTTTTTACCGCCGAATTCCTTGCGGATCTTGCGGTCCACCGCAACGAAAGGGTTGTCGGCCGGCAGCTGCTGATCGGTGTTGAGATCCACCTCCAGCCGCGTCATGCCGGCGGCGACAATCGCCGCCAGCAACAATGAAACCAGGAGCACCGCCGGTGCCCGGCGCGTTACCCACTTGGCGTACAGCTGCAACGCTGAATTCATCATCCCTCCCTCTAACCGTCCCCCCGGCGCCGCTTATCGCAGCGACGGCACCAGCTGGCGGCGGTTGCGCGGCGCGGTTCTAATCTGCTGCATCAGCCAGCGGCGCGGCCGCTCGCCCAGAGCCAGAACCAGCAGCGCACTGACCACCAGCGCGAGGGCAGCGCCCCACTGTGCCGCCTCACCGCACGCCGCCGATGCCGCCAGCAGCACCCCGGCAGAGTTCACCAGCCAGACCGGCACCACGTTGAACATCGCCATCTCCTGTTCCTGGCCTTAAGGATACGGCCGGCGCCGGCGGCCGACAATTCGCCCGGAGGCATCATTTTACGCGGGCCGACGGCACCGGTACGGAGGTTTTGAAGTTCTGGTACCAACGGGCTATTGGCGAGCACGGCCGTACGCCGGCATGCTGGCGGCGGGGCGCTTGGGCCTGGGCGAGAGGAGCAGTCGTGGCACGCGAGAGAATCAAAGTGCTGATCGTGGATGATCATCCGCTGTTTCGCGAGGGGCTGCGGCAATGCCTCGAAGCCCGCAAGGAGCTGCGCGTGCTGGCGGCGGTGGGCAGCGGCGAGCAGATGTGGCAGGCACTACGCACGCACGGCCAGCCGCAGATCGTCTTGATGGACGTGGAACTGCCCGGCGAAAGCGGCATCGATCTAACCAAGGCGTTGCACGAGCGCTGCCCGGAAATCCGCGTGCTGATGCTCACCGCCTTCTCCGACACCGAGCGCGTCGTCGCCGCGCTCAAGGCGGGTGCGGCGGGCTACTTGCTGAAAAACGTCGCCCCCGACGAAATCCGCGCCACGGTCGAGCGCGCGGCGGCGGGCGAGCCGATGCTCTCGGGTGAAATCGCCGGCCGGGTGCTGCGCGAGTTCGAGCGTGAGCGCAACGAGGAGCGCTTCCGCGAACAGCTCGCCGGCCTGACCCCGCGCGAAGAGGAAATCCTCAAACTGCTGGCCACGGGCGAGTCGAACCGCCAGATCGGCAAGCGCCTGTTCATCAGCGAGCAGACCGTCAAGAACCACCTCGCCAATATCTTTCGCAAGCTGCAAGTGAACGACCGCACCAAGGCGGCCCTGCTGGCGGTGAAGCTGGGCTTGGGCGGGGAGTAACCGGCGGTGACTGCGTGGTGGCGCCACGCCCTGCGCGCCCTGGTCGTCGGCGCCGCGCTTGCAGTCACGCTGGCCGGGCTGTCGGCGGTCCGGCTCGCCGATTGGCCGACCTACGTCGTCTTCCTCCTGATTTCAGTGGTGCTGTTCTTGCCTTATGTGGAGGTGCTGCCGCGCATCAAGCTGCCGATTCCCGAGATGGCTGCGAGCATCGGCTTTCTCTACATCGCCGGCCTGCCCGTGATCGTCTTGCGCAACCTCGCCCCGGCCCTGGCCCGGCTGCTGGCCTGGGCACTGCCCGAGCAGTGGAAAGCGCGGTTGCCGCAACTGCGCGCCGGTGCCGGCATCACTCGTCGTGAGCTGCTGGGCGGCGGTTGGGGCGCGGCCTCGCCGATCAGCGGTGTCGCCACCGAGTGGGCGGCGTCGACACTCGGCATCGGCGTTCGCTGGGTCATCGCCTGCCAGCTCGCCTCGCCGCGCGAACTGACCGCGCACCCGGAGGCCATCGCCCTCGCCGAACTGGGCGGCTACGCCTGCTGGGGCCTGCTCGCCATCCTGCCGATCTATCCGAACCGGCCGTTGCTGCCGTTTTCTGCCCGCGGCCTGCGCACCGCCTTGGCCGACATTGGCTTCATCATCGCCCTGGCGCTGACGCCTTTCGTGTTCTTGATCGCGTACGGCTTTCAGACCGCCGGTCTCTCGGGCGCCGCCGCTTGGTCGCTGTCGACTCTGGGCTTACACTTCATGCTCCAGCGCCTCAACGAGCGCCGGCTACAGGTGGAAGCGCAAAACCGCCGGCTGGAGGCGCTCAACCGCGAGCTCGAGCATCGCGAGCGGCTGTCGGCGATCGGCAAGATGTCCTCGGTCGTCTCGCACCAGATACTGCAGCAGCTGGGTGTCATCGGCATCTATGCCGACCTCATCCGCAACAGCGGCGGTGAAACCGATCCGCCCGGTGCGCTCGCGGATGCGCGCCGCAACGCCGCCGCGATCGAAGCGGCCTTACAAGACGTCAACCGCGTGCTCACTGACTTACTGGTGTTCAGCCGCGACCTGCGACTCAATCTCTACGATCATCCGCTGCAGCTCGTGATCGAGGAGGCGCTCGACGATTGCCGTGCCGAGGCGAGCGCGCGCGACGTGACGGTGCGCGCGGAAGGCATTCTCGACATCACTCTCACGGTCGATAAGCTGAAGATCAAGCAGGCGCTGGTTAACATCATTCGCAACGCCATCGAGGTCTCGCCGCCGGCCAGCGCGGTGGTGGTGCGCAGCGCGCTTGGCGGCGGCAACGTCGAGGTCACGGTCAGCGACCGCGGCCCTGGTGTCGCCGAAGCCGATCGCGAAGCCATCTTCGCCCCCTTCTTCACCACCAAGGAACAGGGCACGGGGCTGGGGCTAGCGATCGCGCGGCAATTCGCCGAGGCCCACGGCGGCCGAGCCTGGGCGGAAGCCAACCGCGACGGCCATGGCTCCACCTTCACGATCCGCTTGCCACTGCGGCCACCACAGCCCGGACCGTAGCCGCTCCGCCGCTGCGCTAGCGGGATGATCTCCGTCATGCTTTCGGGTGCGAATCGTCACTTGATGCATGACGCTCGACGGTAGTAGAAAACAGCTGCGCCGAGACAAGAAGTAGCCGCGAGCAGGGTAGCGCAGGGGCGGGGCCTGGTGGGCAGCCGCGGCGCAGACTGGGGGGCACGCGTGCTCCGTTTCTCGAGATGGTCGAAGGGCTGGCCGATGGGCCGGCATGTGTCTGCGAGCGTGCGTTCAACCGCCGGACGCCGCCCGCGGCTGGGTGGCCTGCTGCGGTTCTTGCTCATGCCGGGGCTCTTGCCAGCGGCGCTGCTCACCGGCGGCGTCCTGTGGCCGGCTCCTGCGGATCCCAGCGCGCCGGGCCGTGCGGAAGACCTTGGCGGCCAGCCAAACACGCCGCCGGCGCTGGATCACTTCACGTGTTACAGCAGCATGAAGAGACAGAAGGACGCGCCGCCGTTCGTCCCGCGTTCCGTCGTCCTCACCGACCAGTTCGAGACAATGACCACAACCGTCGAGAAGCCCGTCAGCTTCTGCAACCCGGCGAACAAGAACAGCGAGGGCATTAACGACCCCACCGCCCACTTGACGTGCTACCGAATTCGAGAGGCCCTGGGACACCTGAATCCGCGACGCCGCATCGTGGTGCGGAATCAGTTCGGTGACCAGAGCCTCTCGACCTTCCGCCCCGAAACGTTATGCGTTCCCTCCGGGAAGAACGGCGGACCCTTGCCGGAGCATCTCGACCACTTCAAGTGTTACGCCGCAACCACCCTCGAGGGGACGCCGCGCTTCGAACCACGCAAAGTGACCCTCTGGGACCAGTTCCAGCTTGAGACCAAGAGCACAATGGTCAGGAGACCGGTCAGTCTCTGTACCCCGGTGGACAAGAACGGCGAGGGCATCAGCGATCCTACGGCGCTGCTGACATGCTACCGAATCGGGGACGATTCGGGCGGAGAGCAAACCGGGGACCACGGGTCCAACACCCGCGACATCACGTTGCACAACCAATTCGGCGACGATGCGTTGACTCTGCTCTCGTGGCCCCACCGGCTGTGCGTCCCTTCGACCAGGCTCGGTCCGCTGCCAGCGACCCAAACGCCCACGGCTACCTCGCGCGGTACCCCGACGCCGACGCGTACCATGACCCCGACCAGCACGCCGACGCCGACAGCCACGGACACCCCGATCCCTGCCACACCCACGTCCACTTCGAGTCAAACACCAACGGAGACGGCGACGAATACCCCACCGGCCACGCTTACGGCGACCGCAACCGGGACGTCGACGATCGCGCCAACAAGCACGCCGACCGACACCCCAACTGAAATACCGAGCGAAACTCCCACCGACACCCCCACCGACACGCCGGCGGCAACGCCGACAGACACCCCATCTCACACGCCGACGCAAACGCCCACAGACACGCCGACCGAAACTCCTACCGACACGCCCACTGAGACACCGACCGCGACGCCGACTAACACGGCAACCGCCACCGCGACCCCAAGCGACACGCCGGCGGCGACACCGACCGGCACCCTCCCGCCGACGCACACCCCAACCAGTACCGCCACGGCAACGCCGACCGATACGCCGGCGAATACGCCAACGGATACGAACACCCCCACTCGCACCCCGACGCAAACCTCAACGCCAACGTCAACACCAACAGACTCCCCAACGGTAACCCCGACCAGTACCCCCACGGCCACGCCAACCAGCACCCCGACTCAGACGCCGACGGAGACCGCAACCAATACTCCGCCCCACACGCCAACCACGACTAACACCCAGACGGACACGCCGACGCACACGCCGACAATCACCTCGACGAAGACGGCAACCAACACCCGCACCGCGACCCCCACCGCAACACCGACTGACACGCCAACCTCGGCACCGTGTGTTGCGCCGCCGGCCGATATGGTGAGCTGGTGGCCGGCCGAGGGGAACGCGACTGACATCATCAACGGCAACAGTGGTACGCTGCTCGGCGGCGTGTTCTTCACGCCGGCCACAGTCGGTCAGGGCTTCACCTTTGATAGCAACGATGACCGGGGCACGGTCCCCCACAATGCCAGCCTCGACGTTCAGAGCACCGGCTTCACCGCCGACTTCTGGATGCAGGGCACCAAGAACCAGCCGCAGTGGTGGTTCCTGGTGCTCGATAAGTCGCACGGGTTTGTGGATTCGACCGGGTGGCTGTTCCAGGGTAACTCCGGCAATGGAATCATCTACTTCGGGATTGGCGCCGGAGGCGGTGGCTCCGCGAACTTCCCTGGTGTCTACTCCACCGTCGACGTGCTCGATGGGAACTCCCACCATCTCGCGGGCACCTGGGATGGCAGCACCATCAGGTTGTACGTCGACGGGGGCCTGCAAGGTACGGCGTCACTGTCGACGCCCGCCAACAACAATCGCGCTGTGAACATCGCGTTCGCGTGGGGCGGGGGCACGCCGCAGCGCTTTTTCCGAGGAGTGGTGGACGAGATTCAGATCTTCCAGCGCGCCCTGTCCGCTGCGGAGATACAAGGCATCTTCGGCGCGCGCAGCAACGGCAAGTGCACGCCGACGCCAACCGCGACGATCACAGTAACGCCGACAACGACACCGACGGCAACACCGACGCACACGCCGACCCACACCCCGGCGACGACTCCAACACAGAGCCCGACACGCACGCCCACCGACACGCCACCGGCCACGAATTCGCCGACCGTGAGCCCGACGAGCACGCCGACGAACACGCGGACCAGCACTCCGACGAACACGCCGACCGTCACGCCAACCGCGACGCCGACCGTCACGCCAACGGCGACCCCGACCGACACCGCGACGCGGACGCCAACGATCACATCGACCCCGACCGAGACTCCGACCCGAACGCCAACCGCCACCCCGACCAACACGGGAACGCCCCGGCCGGATCTGGTGGTGACGGCGTTCAGTGCCACGACCTCGACGACGGTGGATGCGGGGCAAGCGATCACGCTGACGTGGACGGTGGCGAATCAGGCGGCGAGCCTGGGGACAGCATTCCAGCCGTGGCATGACCGGGTGTGGCTGTCCACCGACAACACCTTCGGCGGTGACAGCCC
>JACQVA010000147.1 GCA_016210005.1 Deltaproteobacteria bacterium
CCCCAATGTACAGCGAGCCGTTCCGTTTGCTGGCCAGGAAGTAAACGCAGAACTGCTTGTCCATAGCGCCAAACGCCAAACTGGATTCCCGCCTTCGCGGGAATGACGGCCCGCTTTCGCGGGAATGACGGC
Source organism: Deltaproteobacteria bacterium (assembly GCA_016210005.1). Classification (NCBI taxonomy): domain Bacteria; kingdom Pseudomonadati; phylum Myxococcota; class Myxococcia; species Deltaproteobacteria bacterium. The sequence continues at coordinate 133 of JACQVA010000147.1, forward strand.
CATAACACCGAACCACGTTACCCACAAATTTGTCGCGCACCCATGTCGATTTCGTTCTCATCGGCGGACTAGCGCTGACCCTGAGGGGTGGTACGCGGGGACCCTCCGCGCAGTTCATGACCACTTCCCCTCTCTCGGAGCAGTCGCAGGAGCCGAGGCGGGACCCCGGAATCCGCTGCGCGTTCCGGTGAGCGCCCCCCACTACGCAAAATCGGCTACGAAACCAAGCATAGGCGCGTCCGGAGACAAGTCGAAAGCCGGCAGCCCACGCGCCGTCAATGGCGCCATGAAGTCGAGGTGATTCACCCCCGCCAGCCGGGCCGCTTGGCCGAGGGCGCGGCGCGAGGTGAACGTTTGCCTCGACTCCACGGTGCTGCTGCGCCTCGTGCTCAACCAGCCCGAAAGGGGTTGCGCTGAGGGTGGCGTGCCGGCGCAACTTCGCTATGATTGCGACACTGGCGGGAGGGCCAGCGAATGGACACCAAGTACACGGCACTAACATCGGAGCTGTACCACTACCTCGTTGATCACGGCACGCCGCGCGAGTCGGTGCTTACCGAGCTGGCGCAGGAGACCGCTGAGCTCGGGCCGCTCAGCTTGATGCAGATCTCGCCCGAGCAGGGCGCGCTGATGACACTTCTAGTGCGCGCCATCGGCGCACGCTCGGCCGTCGAAGTCGGCACCTTTACCGGCTACAGCGCCATCTGCATCGCCCGCGGCTTGGCCCCCGGCGGCCGCTTGCTCTGCTGCGACGTCAGTGACCAGTGGACCAGCATCGCCCGGCGCTACTGGGCGCGCGCCGGACTCGCCGACCGCATCGAGCTGCGCCTCGCCCCCGCACTCGAGACGCTGCGCGCGTTGCCCGTGGCGCAGACCATAGACTTCGCCTTCGTCGACGCCGACAAGCTCGCCTATCGCGCCTACTACGAAGAGATCCTGCAACGCCTGCGGCCCAACGGCCTGATCCTCTTCGACAACGTGTTGTGGATGGGACAGGTGACGGATCCGCACGACACCTCCGAGGACACCACCGCGATGCGCGCCTTGAATGATTTGCTGGCAGCCGACCCGCAGGTGCAGACAGTCATGCTGCCGGTGTCGGACGGCCTGACCATCGTGCGCAAGCGGGCCACGGACGAGTGAATTCCGCCGTTGCCGCGAGAGCCGCAACAACCTCAGGCATGCGCCGGTCGCGGTGGCGGGTGCAACTGCGCCATCAGGTCGAGCCTGCAACCAAGCTCAGAGGAGAAACGCGATGACTGACACCCGCCTGTACGCCATCTCACAATGGCCCGACACGGATGAGCTGATCACCAAGGGCAAACAACTGGTGGCCGAGCGGCCACGGCCGGTTCGGCGCGACCGGATGCAGGACTACCTCAACTACTTTGAAACCCGCTGCGCGCGCTCCAAGTCCTCGACGGCGGAAGCCGCGAAGTACATCCCCGGCGGCGTGCAACACAACCTCGCGTTCAATTACCCCTTCCCGCTCAACATCGCGCGCGCCGACGGTGCCTATCTGTGGGACGTTGACGGCAATCGCTACATCGACTTCCTGCAGGCCGGTGGCCCGACGGTGCTGGGTAGCAACTACGCCCCGGTGCGCCAACGGGTCATCGAGGTCCTGAACCAGTGCGGGCCGGTGACCGGCCTGTTTCACGAGTACGAGTACAAGCTCGCCGAGCTGATCAACCGGCACATGCCGAGCGTGGAGATGTTTCGCATGCTCGGCAGCGGCACCGAGGCGTGCATGGCGGCCATCCGCGCGGCGCGCAACTTCACCGGCAACACCAAGATCATCAAGGTGGGCGGCGCTTACCACGGCTGGAGCGACCAGCTCGTATTCGGCACGCGCATCCCCGGTAGCGGCACGTTCGAGTCCGCCGGCATTCCCGAGAGTACGCTGCAACACACGCAGGAGTTCTACCCCAACGACCTCGACGGCGAAGCCGGCCTGCGCGCGCTGCTCGAACGCAACAAGTCGCAAGGCGGCACGGCGGCCGTCCTTGTCGAGCCGCTGGGTCCGGAAAGCGGCTCTCGCCCGGTGCAGCGCGATTTCAACGCGCGCGTGCGCGCGCTGTGCGACGAATACGGCGCGCTACTCGTCTTCGACGAAGTCGTCACCGGGTTCCGCATTGGACTCGGTGGCGCGCAGGGCTACTTCAACGTCAAGCCGGATCTCACGGTGTTCGGCAAGTGCGTCGCCGGGGGCTTCCCGGCAGCGGGCGGCGTCGGCGGTCGCGCCGACATCATGAAGACGTTCGCTGCCGGCATCGGTGGCGGGCAGCAGAAGACCCTCGTGGGTGGCACTCTCTCCGCGAACCCTTTGAGCGCGGCCGCGGGCTACTTCGCCATCCTCGAAATGGAGCGCACCAACGCGCCTATCCTTGCCGGACAAGCCGGCGACAAGCTGTGCGCCGGCCTGCGACAGGCGATCGACGCACTCGACTTGCCGTTCTTCGTATACAACCACGGCTCCATCCTTCATCTCGAAACCCACGGCGTGCTGTTGCTCGACGTGAGCGATCCGGAGTTCTTTCCAAAACTCATGCAGCGGCGGAAGATCGCCGAGGAGATGGGCGCCGCGTACACCGCCGAGGGCATCATCACCCTCGCCGGCAGCCGGCTCTACAGCAGCATGGCCGACACGGACGAGGTGATCGAACAGGCCGTAGCCGGCTTCCGGCGCGTGCTGGAAAGCGTCGAAGGGGTGTGAGCAAAGCTTGATGGGACAGCTCAAGCGGCCGCGAGGCGCACCACCCGCAGTTTCTTGCACCGCGGCTCTGCCTTCCAGAGGCCGTACTGGACCTGCTGATGCCGATTGCGCTTGAAAAACGACGACACACTGACAATTGTCGCAGATGATGGCTATCGTACGCGCGCGATTGCTCGCGGCCCTTGTGGTCAGTTTCAGCGCGGTCGCGAGCCGCGCCGCGTTTGCAGAGCCCGTCGCTATCACGGCGAGTCCCGACGGGCCGTGTACGCTACGCGATGCCATCAGAACGGCGCAGAGCCGTACGCCCGCCGGCGGCTGCCCCGCCGGCAACGGCGTCATCGAACTGGCGACCAACGCCATATATCTGCTCACCGAAGTCGACAACGTCACGACCGACCTGGGCGTTGAGGCGCCCAATGGCCTACCGTCCATTACCGATATCGTCGTCATCATCGGTAACGGCGCGACGATTGCCCGGAGCAACGATGAACAAACCCCAGCTTTTCGGCTTTTCCACGTCGCCGCGGGAGGCAATCTTACGCTCGTCGAAGTCACGCTTCGCAACGGGCGCACGCCCGATCAACTCAACGACTGCATTGGCCACGGTGGCGGGATTTTCAACGCCGGGGTTCTTACCTTGGTGAACAGCGGCGTAAGTGGCAACGCTACCGGGAGCGGCAGTGATGAGGGCGGCAGCGGCGGCGGCATCTTCAGCAGCGGCATGTTGACCCTCGCAAACAGCACCGTAAGCGATAACACCGCGGGTGCAAAGGGCAGCGGCGATGGCGGCGGGATTTTCAGCAGTGGAACCCTGACGGCGGCGCACTGCACCATCAGCGGGAACCTCACCAGCAGGGGGGGCGCTGGTGGCGGTGCCGGCGGCGGCATGGCAAATTACGGCACGGCTACAATTGTCGATACCACAGTCGATCACAATGCCACCGGCTTCGGCGGCGCTGGCGGGGGCGGCGATGGCGGCGGCATCTACAACTTCGGCAGCCTCGCCCTGCGCGATAGCGCCATCAGCAACAACACAGCCGGTGGGAGCGACGACGGCGCCTCCGGAGTGGGCGGTGGGATCGCAAATATGCGCGCGCTCATAGCGGACAAAATCACGGTGACCAACAATCGCGCTGGGTTTTGCGCCGGGTGCAGCGGCGGGAACGGCGGCGGGATCAACAACAGCGGCTCGATGACGCTGACCAATAGCACCATCGCCGCCAATGCGGCCGGTCTCACCGGCTTCGTTGACGATTGGAGCGACGGCAGCGGCGGCGGCATCGCGAACGGAGGTGTCGCAACGCTCATTGCGTGTGAGATTCGCGACAACAGCACCGCCCTTACCGGAAGCGGTGGCGGGCTCAGCAACCAAGGAACGATGGACGTCAGCGGCAGCACCATCGTGGCGAATGCAATCCGTGACAGCCACGATAGGAGTCTTCCAGAGGGCAGACGAGCCGGATCCGGCGGTGGCGTGTCCAATTTCGGCACCCTGAACATCGATAGCAGCATTGTGGCCGAAAACGCCGCGGGCGATCACCTCAGAGTCGTAGATGACGGCGGTGACGGCGGCGGGATTTACAACCTGGGCCAGACTAGGATCATCGACAGCACCGTTCGAAGCAACCGCGCCGGCAACGGTGACGGCAGCGGCTTCGGTGGCAGCGGCGGGGGTATCTTCAGCAGCGGCATCCTGGTCATCAGTAGGAGCACCGTCGCCGACAATGCCGCAGGCAACGCCTCCTACGGCGGCAATGGCGGCGGCATCGTCAACGCCGCACAGGCGGAGATCGCCGCGAGTATAATTGCCCGTAACATCGCGGGTGCCGGTGACCTTGCCGGTGACGGTGGCGGGATACTCAACTCCGGGACGCTCACCGTGACCAACAGCACGGTCAGCAGCAACCGTGCCGGCAACCGCACCGACTGGTCCGGCGGCGATGGCGGTGGCATCGCCAACCGCGGCACGCTCACGCTCGCCAATGATACTGTCGTGGGTAACGCTGCCGGCGAGGATGGTGGCAGTGGCGGCGGCGTCGCCAGTGGCCCTGAGCCCGTCGTGCAAAACACCATCATTGCCGGGAATCTTGCCGACGGCGCCGGACCAGACTGCATCGGCACCGTCGCTTCCTCTGGCTACAACCTGGTTGGAGACGCCAGCGATTGCACCATCACCGGGGATCTCGCCGGCAACATCATCGGCGTCGATCCGCGGCTCGGGCGGCTGCAAAACAACGGCGGCGCCACGGACACGCACGCGTTGCTCGCAGGCAGCCCGGCAATCGACGCGGGTGACCCGAACGGCTGCGCCGACGCGAGCGAAACACTACTCCACACAGACCAACGCGGCGCGCCGCGTTCCACCGGCAGCGATTCGCGCTGCGACATCGGAGCATTCGAGTTCGGCGCCACCCCTGCGCCGTTCGTCTGTGTCGGCGATTGTGACCGTGACGGAACGGTGACTGTCGACGAACTTGTGCTCGGCGTCAATGTCGCGCTCGGTAACGCCCCTCTCGATGTCTGCGCTGCGGCGGACGCCAATGGCGACCGCCGCAACGACGTCGCGGAACTCGTGCGCAGCGTGAGCCACGCTCTCGCCCGCTGCCCGTGAGCATTCGGGCATTCGGTGTAATCTCAAGCGGTGACGACCTCGTGTGCCCGTCCCCGCAGGCATATCAGGCATATGAGAACGGCGAGTAGAAGCAAGGGGCCGAGCGCGGAGTCGCTGCGCGAGATTCCGGAGCTGGATTTCTCCAAGCTGCGTCGCGGCCGCAGAGGGAAGTGCAAGTTGGAGGGCTAATGATCTATGAGCGCAACCCAAGAGCTCGCAAGGCGCTGACCGGCTACGCGCCAGAGAAACTGTGACCTCCCGCGACGCATGCATCCTCGCCGTCGACCTCGGCACCTCGGGCTCCAAGGCGGCGCTGGTGTCGGTCTCCGGTGCAGTGGTCGGCTGGGAGTTCGAAGCCGTCGAGACGCTGTTGTTTCCCAACGGTGGCGCCGAGCAGGATCCGCACGCTTGGTGGAACGCCTTCCTACAGGTCTCCAAGCGACTCATCGGCAAGGGGCTGGTCGCGCCGGGGCAAGTCGTCGCGGTCTGCTGCAGCACGCAGGGCGAATGCACCGTCGCGGTCGACGCCGGCGGCCGGCCGTTGATGAACGCGATTCTGTGGATGGACATGCGCGGCGCGTCGCATCTCCAGCGCATCACCGGCGGCCCGATCCGGATCGCGGGCTATCATCCGCTGCGGCTGTGGCGATGGATTCGCTTGACCGGCGGCGCGCCCTCGCTCGCCGGCAAGGACCCGGCCGCGCACATGCTCTTCGTCAAGCACGAGCATCCCGACGTCTATGAGCGGACATTCAAGTTCCTCAACGCGCTCGATTACCTCAACCTGCGGCTCACTGGCCGCTTCGTCGCCACCTCCGATTCCATCCTGACGTCGTGGGTCACGGACAACCGCGACCCGTCGCACGTCGTCTACAGCGACGCGCTGCTGCATCGCTGCGGCATCGCGCGCGAGAAGTTTCCCGAGATCGTCAAGTGCACCGACGTCATCGGTAGGCTGCGGCCGGAGGTGGCCGCCGAACTCGGGCTCAGCGCCGACGTCGCCGTGGTCGCCGGCGCGATCGACAACACCGCCGCGGCCGTCGGCTCCGGCGCCGTGCGCGACTACGAGGCCCACCTGTACGTCGGGACTTCGTCCTGGCTCGCAGCTCACGTGCCGTTCAAGAAGACCGACATTGTGTCGGCGCTGGCTGCGCTGCCGTGCGCCGTGCCTGGCCGCTACCTGCTTACGGCGTTGCAGGCCACTGCGGGCGGTAACTTGAGCTTTCTCCGCGATCGCATTCTCTATCACCGCGATGAACTGTTGCAGGAGGAAAAGGTCCCGGACGTGTACAAGCTCATGGATCGGATCGCCGAACGCACCCCGGCCGGCAGCAACGGGGTGATCTACGCGCCGTGGATCTACGGCGAGCGCGCGCCGGTTGACGATGCCAACGTACGCGCCGCCATCTTCAACCTGTCGCTGGAGAACTCGCGCGCCGACATCATTCGGGCGATGCTCGAAGGCGTGGCGCTGAACACGCGCTGGTTATTGCGGCCGTTCGAGAAGTTTCTGCGCCGGCAGGTGCGAGCGATCAACCTGGTGGGCGGCGGGGCCAACTCGCAGGTGTGGTGCCAGATCTTCGCCGACGTGCTTGACCGCCCCGTTCGCCAGATGAAGGAGCCGATCCAGGCCAACGTGCGCGGCGCGGCGTTCATCGCCGCGGTCGGACTGGGGCTGCTGTCGTATGACGACGTCCCCGAACGCGCGGCGTGCCAGCACGAGTACACGCCCACGCCCGCTCACCGCGCGCTCTACGACCGCTACTTCGACGAGTTCGTGCAGATCTACACCCGCAACAAGGCCATCTACCGCCGTCTAAACAGCACTCGCCGCGCCGTCGCAGCCAGATTGCCCCGCTAGAGACTGCCCGGCGGCGGCCGCCGGCCCCTCGCGGCGATCAGCGCTCCCTAATCCAGCGCTAGCCGCCATCCACCTTGCCCCGCAATGATATCCGGAAACCAGCAGGGTGGGGAGCTGAAGCCAGCTGGAGACGGGCAGCCCTCAGTCCGCAGTGGGGACAACGCGACGGCAGAAGGCCGGCCGAGCCGAGGGTACGCCGTCTCCAGCCTTAGGCCGCCCGCCGTCAGCGCCGGATTCGGGAGATCTCCGGCGGTGTTGTGCAAGGGGCCCGGCCCTGCTATAAGGCGACCTCCCTACCTGATTGTCCGGCGCGAGAATCCGGCCTCCTGGATCTCCGGCTCGCCTCCCGCACCCACTTTCAGATAGACTCGGCGGCGGCAACAGGTGCTGTTGGCCGTGGGGCGTGGTCTCGTGAGTCCGCTGCGCCGGAACCCGACGAATGGGCGTCACACCAACTGGGCCGCCGCGGCGACCCCACAACCAGGAGAGTAGAACATGGGCAAGAAACTGTACGTCGGCAATCTCGGATACGACGTCACCAACAAGGACCTGGAGGATCTGTTCGCACAGGCGGGCGCCTGCGAGTCGGCTGCGGTGATCAGCGACCGCTTCAGCGGCGAGTCCCGCGGCTTCGGCTTCGTGGAAATGGCCTCGGCTGCCGATGCGCAGAAGGCGATCCAGCAGTTCGACGGACAGCCGTTCAAGGGCCGCTCTCTCAAGGTCAACGAGGCGCGCGAGCGTGAGAACACCCGCGGTGGCGGCGGTGGTGGTGGCGGCGGTGGTGGGGGACGCGGCGGTTGGACCCGCCACTAGGCACAGCAGCCGGCGCCGGCCGGGCGGCCTTGCCGCCCGCCGCGCCCCTGGAGCACGCATGTCATTCAATCACTTGCCGACCTCGAAGCCGGCCACCCGCCGCAGCAAGCAGGAACCGGTGTTTTGCGTTGGCTGGCGCGCCTTCGTCAACTGGCGGCACTCAGTCGGGCAGCCGCCAGCGCCGGTACCACTAGCGGACCAGCACGGCAATCCTTTGGCGAACGACCTGGCCGACGGCGAAGAGGTCGAAATCGTGGCTTGGCACCCGCGCGCGCGCGAGGGTGCCACCTACCAGGTCCGCCGTCTCGTCGATGGCCGTGAATGGTGGATCGCCGCGGTCTACTTGCGCCGCCAGCGCCACGTTGACGCGAGCCACACCCCGCCGGCGGAGGCGCCGCGCCGGTGACATGGCCGATTCAGCGGCACGCCTGCACCTGCGCCGCGAACTCGAGGCGCACTTGACCCGCTTGGGTTACTCGTGCGCGATGAAGCGCAGCGCGCTGTATGTGCCCGAGATCGTCCGCGTCAGCCCCGTGCGCGGCCGGATGGTGTATGGTGAAACCGTGCTGCGGCGTGATCTGCGCAGCCGGCGCTGTCACGAGCGGTTGCGCTTCTTCTCCGAGCGGCGCACGCGGCGGCGCAGCAGCATCGTGTTCTTCATCGGAGTGGCGCAAGCCGACGAGCCGGCGCTCGAAGCCTTGCTGGAACAGCTCGATATCCGCAGCCACTCACGAGGCGGTCATGTCTACGTGGTGCCGATCGCGGCGCCGCAGCGTAACCAGCGGCGTGGCACCGCGCGCGCCAAAGCCGGCTGACTCGTAGACGCGCCGGGCCCGCGCCGGCGCTCCGGTACTACGCGCCTCCCATCACGGGAGGCGCCCTGACAAAGAGGAAAGGACCTCACTACTCGTGAATTCAGCAGTTGCAACCTTCGAACAGCTGCCGCTCTCAGCGGCAATGCGAGCCGCCTTGCAAGCGGCCGGTTATAGCACCCCCACCCCGATTCAAGCCGGCACCATTGCCCCGGCCTTGGCCGGACACGATCTCGTCGGCGCCGCTCAGACGGGGACGGGCAAGACCGCCGCCTTCATCATTCCGGTGGTCGAACGCCTGCACGCGGCCCGGCGCGGCGGCGAGTACGGCTGCGCCTTGGTGTTGGCCCCGACGCGCGAATTGGCCGAGCAGACCCACGGCTGGGCGCAGCGCCTGGGCTGCGGCTTGCCCACCGCACTGGTGGTCGGCGGCGTCGCCTACGGGCCGCAGATCAGCGCCTTGCGCCGCCGCCCGGCCATCATCGTGGCCACGCCGGGACGCCTGGTGGACCACCTCGAGCGCCGGACACTGGCGTTGGCACAGGTGCGCATCTTGGTGCTCGACGAAGCCGATCGGATGCTGGACATGGGGTTTCGCCCGCAGCTCGATCGCATCATGCAAACGCTGCCGGTGCCGCGGCAAACGCTGCTGTTCTCGGCGACGCTGCCGCCCGATCTCGGCGCCATTGCCCGAATGCATCTGCGCAGCCCCGTCCGGGTCGAGGCCGGCCGCCAGGCGCTGCCGCCGCAACGCGCGACCCAGGACGTGTACTTGGTCGCGCACGAGAACAAGACGCCGTTGCTGCTGTCCTTGATCGGCCAGAATGCCGGCAATGTGCTGGTCTTCGCCCGCACCAAACATCGCACCGACCGCCTAGCCCGCAGCATCCGCAACGCCGGCCACGCGGTCGAGCGCCTGCACGCCGACCGCTCGCAGTCGCAGCGGCGCGAGGCCTTGGCCGGGTTTCGCAGCGGCCGCTACCGCATCTTGGTGGCCACCGACATCGCCGCGCGCGGCATCGACGTCGCCGGGATCGGCCGCGTGATCAACTACGATCTCCCTCAAACCGCCGAGGACTACGTGCATCGAGTCGGCCGCACCGCACGCGCCGAGGCTGATGGCCACGCCTCGAGCTTCGCGGCCCCGGAAGAACGCGCGCAATTGCACGCCATCGAGCGCCACCTCGGCCGGGCGCTGCCGCGCCAGGCCCATGCCGACGCGTGTACCCCGACCGCTGCGGCTCCACCCCGCTTCAAGGAGGTTCACCATGGCCAAGAAAGAGCCGTTGCCCCGATTCGGTCCCGGGCAGTGGGTTACGATTCGCGATACCGGCGAGCACGTCAAGGTTGAGGCGCCATGGTCGAGCGCGGCCGACGCCTACCGCGTCCGTTCGCGCAAGCGCGGAGTATTGTTCCTCGCCGAGGCCGCGCTCAATGAGGTAGCGGCGCATCCCGAAGCCCATCTTGGAAAGCACTGGAGCCGGTGCAAAGCCGCCGGCTGCGGCGCACCACTGACCCCCGATCTGCCGATTTGCGCGCGCTGCCATGGGCCGACCTGTTACTGCAGCCGCTGTCAGTGTGCCCGGCCCGCCCCGTCTGCGCCGCGTACACGAGCCCGGGCCGCGCTCGCCAAACCTGCCGCCAGCAAGGCCGCCGCCGGTGGGCGGTAAGCGATGCGCGTCATCCTGGTGCACATTCGCGATCCGCAGTTCTACGCGCTGCCGACCGAAGGCCGCGCCCGGAGCGGCAACCTGCGGGTGATGGGCTTCCCACCGATCGGTATCATGTCGCTCTCGGCCGTGCTCAAGCGTGCCGGCCACGACTGCGTCATGTTCGATCAGGCCAACCCGGAAACCCCCACCGCGACCATCATCGACGCTATCCGCCGGCAGCAGCCCGACCTCGTCGGGCTGAGCTTCTTGAGCACGACCAGCTACCCGTACGCGAAGATCCTGGCGCGCCAGATTCGCGCCGCCGATGCGCGCGTGCCGTTGGCCTTCGGCGGCGTGTTCGCCACCCTCAACGCCGAGCGGGTCAAACAACAGTGCCCGGAGGTGGACTTCGTCTGCCGCGGCGACGGCGAGCAGTTGATCCTCGATCTGCTCGAGCGCCGCGATGATCCCGGCGAAGTGGCGGGGCTGACCTGGGCCAAAGACAGCGCGGTGGTTCGCAACCCAGACCGGCCCCTGGATCGCGCCCTCGACCAGTGGCCGTTTCCCGATCGCGAGAGTCTCCCGCTCGACTTCATCGAGTCGATGCCGCTCGATGTGCCCGCGGTGCTGTCGCTCGAGCGCTTCACCACCATGCAGACCTCGCGCGGCTGCCCCTGGCGGTGCACCTTCTGTGACATCCCGATCTTCAATGAAGGCAAGTGGCGCTCCCGCAGCCCACAACACGTGGTGGCGGAGTTCGAGCACTTGCAGCGGCAGGGCTACGGCACGGTCTATTTCGTCGACGATCACTTCCTGTTGCAGCCGAAGCGGATCGAGGCCATCTGCCGGGGCCTGGCGGCCGCCGGGACCACCATTCAGTGGGGCTGCGAGGGCCGCGTCGATTCGAGCGTGCAGCACCTCTTTCCGGCCATGGCCGAGGCGCATTGCCGCACGCTGATGTTCGGGATCGAGAGCGGCAGTCAGCCGGTGCTCGATCGCTTGAAGAAAGAGCAGACGCTGGCCGAGGTCGAAAGCGCGGTGACCAGCGCGAAGCGCGCCGGCATCGAGATCGTGCACGGTTTCTGCGTGGTCGGCATTCCGGGCGAAACCGTCGCCGACATGCGCGCCACCTTCGCCTTCGCGGCCAAGCTGCCGCTGGACACCTTCGCCTTCAACCGCTTGTGTGTCTACCGCGGCACGCCGCTGTGGCAGGAATACGTCGAGCGCGGCTTGGTCAACGACGATGCCGACTGGTACAAGTACTTCAAGTGTTCGGAGATCGACCCCACCTGTTTGCCGGGCGAGGTCATCAACGCTGAGCGCAATGCCGGGCTGCGGCGGCTCTTCGGCTACAAACTGATGCACTACCCGCTGCAAACCCTGCGGCTGCTGCGCCGCTTCACCCGCCACATGAAGCTGCGCGACGTCGGCTACTTGATCATCAAGCCGTTTCTCGGCAACAAGAGCGGCCCGACCAGCAACGAAGTCTTGTCACGCACGGTTGAGCACGGTGCGCGCAAAGACGCGGCCGCCGCCCTCACCCAGGTGCCGGACGCCACCCCCGGCGGCGCCGATTTGCAGCTCCCGGCCTCATGATTGCCCAGCAGTTTCCGGGCGCATGAAAGCCGCGCGCGGCCGCCGCTCAAGCTTCGCTCTCGCTCTGGCTTGCGCTCAAGGCGGCGTGGGCCGCCGCCAGCCGCGCGATCGGCACCCTAAACGGCGAGCAAGAGACATAGTCGAGCCCGATGCGGTGACAGAACATCACCGAGGCCGGGTCGCCACCGTGCTCGCCGCAGATACCCAGCTTCATCCCCGGCCGGCTCCGCCGTCCTTGCTCGGCGGCGATGCGCATCAGCACGCCGACGCCGCCCTGGTCGATCGATTCGAAGGGGTCCTTGGCATAGATCTCGAACTGGCCCACGTAGGGCACCAGGAAGCGCCCGGCGTCGTCGCGCGAGACCCCCAGCGTCGTCTGCGTCAGGTCGTTGGTGCCGAAGGAGAAGAACTCGGCCACGGCCGCGATCTCACCGGCGGTGAGCGCGCCGCGCGGGATTTCGATCATGGTGCCGACGGCATACTTGAAGCGCGCGCCGCTTTCCTGCATCACCGCCGCCGCCACCCGGCGCACGATGTCGGCTTGCAGCTTCAGCTCTTTGACGTGACCGACCAGCGGGATCATCACCTCGGGTTCGACCTTGATGCCGTCGCGGCGGACGTTGGCGGCGGCCTCAAAGATCGCGCGCGCCTGCATTTCGGTGATCTCGGGGTAGATGATGCCGAGCCGGCAGCCGCGGAAACCCAGCATCGGATTGAATTCATGCAGCGCCTCGACCCGCGCGCGCACGCGCTCGACGGCAATGCCCATCTGCGCCGCCAGTTCCGCCTGCTCCCCGGCCTCGTGCGGCAGGAACTCGTGCAGCGGCGGATCGATGGTGCGGATGGTCACCGGCTTGCCGTTCATCTCCCGGAAGATGCCTTCGAAGTCGCTGCGCTGTAGCGGCAACAGCTTGGCCAGTGCCGCCCGGCGTTCAGCGGCTGATTCGGCCAGAATCATCTCGCGCATGGGTCCGATCTTGCCTTCACCGAAGAACATGTGTTCGGTGCGGCAGAGCCCGACGCCTTCAGCGCCGAAGGCCACCGCGTTGGCACACTGATCGGGCTGATCGGCGTTGGCGCGCACCTTGAGCTTGCGAGCGCGATCGGCCCACGTCATCAACTGCGCGTACTGCTGGAAGACCGGCGCGTCGGCCGCAGCCAGCGACTTGTCCACCAGCACCCGTACCACTTCGCTCGGTTCGGTGTCGATGTGGCCCTGGAAGACTTCGCCGGTGGTGCCGTCGATGGAGACGTCATCGCCCTCGCGAATGACCACTTCGCGCCCGTTTACCCGCAGCTCGCGGGCGCGGTAGTCGAGCAGCAGCGACTCGCAGCCGGCGACGCAGACCTTGCCCATTTGGCGGGCGACCAGCGCAGCGTGGCTGGTCATACCGCCGCGCGCGGTCAGAATGCCCTGCGCGGCGGCCATGCCGCTGATGTCTTCGGGCGAGGTCTCGATACGGACCAGGATGACTTTCTCGCCGCGGCTGGCGGCAGCCACGGCATCCTCGGCGTTGAAATAGACCTTACCGGTGGCGGCGCCTGGGCCAGCGTTGAGCCCCTTGGCAAGAAAGCGCTGCTCGCGCACGGCGCGTTCCTTCTCCGCGGCCAGGAACGTCGGACGCAACAGGTGGTTGAGCTGCTCGGGCTCGACGCGCAGCAACGCCTGAGGGGGCGTAATCAACCGCTCCTTGACCATATCGAGCGCGATCCTGATCGCGGCGGCACCGGTGCGCTTTCCCACCCGGCACTGCAGCATGTAGAGCACGCCCTGCTCGATGGTGAACTCGATGTCCATCATATCGCGGTAGTGCCGCTCGAGCGTGCGGCGCACTTTTTCGAGCTGCTGGTAGATACGCGGGTTCTCGTCCTCGAGCGCGGCCATCGGCAGTGGCGTGCGAGTGCCGGCCACTACGTCCTCGCCCTGGGCGTTCATCAGGAACTCGCCGTAGAAGATGTTCTCGCCCGTGGCGGCATCGCGGGTGAAGGCGACGCCGGTACCGGAATCCGCGCCCATGTTGCCGAACACCATCGCCTGCACGTTGACCGCTGTGCCCCACGACTCCGGGATGGCGTTGAGCTTGCGGTAAGCAATGGCCCGGTCGTTGTTCCACGAACCGAACACCGCACCGATGGCACCCCACAGTTGCGCCTGCGGATCCTCGGGGAACTCGACGCCTTTGCGCTCGCGGATGGCGGCCTTGAACTCGCCGACCAACTCGCGCAGATCACCGGCGCTCAGCTCGGTATCCAGCGTCACGCCGCGGGCGGTTTTCTTGCGGTGGAGGATCTCTTCGAAAGGATCGCTCTCGTCTTTCGACTGCGGCTTCAAGTCGAGCACGACGTCGCCATACATCTGCACGAAGCGGCGATACGAGTCATAGGCGAAGCGCGGATTGCCGGTGCGCTGGATCACCCCCGCGACCGTTTCGTCGTTGAGGCCGAGGTTGAGGATAGTGTCCATCATGCCCGGCATCGAGGCGCGGGCACCCGAGCGCACCGAAACCAGCAGTGGGTTGGCCGGATCACCAAAGCGTTTGCCGGTGGCGGTTTCGACCTGGGCGAGGTGCTTGGCGACCTCCTCGCGCAACGCCGGCGGGTAGCTGCGTTTGTGAGCGTAGTAGTAGGTGCAGACTTCGGTCGAGATGGTGAAGCCGGGAGGTACCGGCAGGCCGAGCCCGGCCATTTCGGCGAGGTTGGCGCCCTTGCCGCCGAGCAGCGCCTTCATTGCGGCCCCGCCCTCGGCCTGGCCGCCACCGAAGGCATAAACGAATTTCGGGTGTTTGCCGGAGCGAGCCGCGCGCGCCCCCGCAGGCTTCGACGCCTTGCGGGCCTTTCCCCGCACCGCCTTAGCCGCTGGCTTCCTGCCCGTGGCTTTGTTCGCCACCGGCTGGCCTTTCCTCTGCTTAGAACCCGTGCTCTTCTCAGCTCGCTTCTTCGCCGCAGGTGTCATACCTCAATCCGTCGCCTCAGTTCGTCCACCAGGCGATCGATCGCAATGCGTTCCTGCTGCATCGAGTCACGATCGCGCAGCGTGACCGTGTTGTCCTGCATGGTTTGGTGGTCAACGGTAATGCCGTAAGGCGTGCCGATCTCGTCTTGGCGGCGATAGCGCCGTCCGATCGACCCGGCCTGATCATACTGCACCACCCAATGCTGCTTGAGCAGATCGAGCACCTGCTGGGCCTTCTCCGGCTGCCCGTCTTTGCGCAGCAGCGGCAGCACCGCGGCCTTAACCGGGGCGATCCGCGGGTGAAAGCGCAACACCGCACGAGTCTCGCCCTCGGCGACGTCTTCGTCGTAGGCATCGACTAGGAAGGCCAACGTGGCGCGGTCGGCACCAGCGGCCGGCTCGATGACGTAGGGGACGAAGCGCTCTTTGGTTTCCTCGTTGTAATAGCTGAGCTCCTTGCCGCTGTATTCGGCGTGCCGCTTGAGATCGAAATCGGTGCGGTTGGCGATGCCTTCGAGTTCGGACCAGCCGAAGGGAAACTCGTACTCGACGTCGGCACAGCCCTTGGCGTAGTGCGCCAGCTCATCGGGCTGATGGTGGCGCAAGCGCAGCCGCTCGCGCCGAATGCCGTACTTGAGGTACCAGTTGAAGCGCTGGTCGAGCCAATGCTGGAACCAGTGGTCGTCTTCGCCCGGCTTGACGAAGAACTCCATCTCCATTTGCTCGAACTCGCGGGTGCGGAACAGGAAGTTACCGGGCGTGATTTCGTTGCGGAACGACTTGCCGATCTGGGCGATGCCGAAGGGAATCTTCTGGCGCGAGCTGTTGAGGACGTTGAGGAAGTTGACGAAGATGCCCTGCGCGGTCTCTGGGCGCATGAAGACGACGGCGGCGTCTTCCTCCACCGGACCCATGAAGGTCTTGAACATCAGGTTGAACTGCCGCGCCTCGGTCAGCTCGCCGCCGCACTCGCCGGGATGCTTCGAGGGCTTCTCCGGGCACTGGCAGTCCATCAGCTTGTCGGCGCGGAAGCGCTGCTTGCACTTTTTGCAGTCGACCAGCGGATCGGTGAAGCCGGCGATATGGCCCGAGGCTTCCCACACCCGCGGGTGCATCAAGATGGCGCAGTCGATGCCGACGATGTCGCAGCGGCTGCGCACCATATCGCGCCACCAGGCGTCCTTGACGTTGCGTTTGAGTTCGACCCCGATGGGGCCGTAGTCCCAACAGCTCGCCAGGCCGCCATAGATCTCGCTCGATTGAAACGTGAACCCGCGCCGCTTGGCGAGATTCACGACCTTTTCCATCGTTACGTTGGTTGACATCTGTGCCCACTAGAAGCGGCTCGGTGTAGCACGCGCTGCCGGGGGCGGCAACGTGGGGTGCGGCGCCGCTAGCGTCGCGGCGCGGTCAGGCTGGCAATCAAGCCCACCGACTTCAACGGCCGAGCCACGTGCAACGCCAACAGGCGTGCCAGCACTTGCGCCGCTTCGGCCGCTACCGGCGCCGGCAAACGCAGCGCGGCGGCTTCGCCCAGCGCGCTTTGCTTCAGCCGGCCGAGAGCGGCGATGGTGGCGCCCTCGAGCGGCAACCACGACCGCTCCGCCGACCGGCAAGGATCGCAAACGAAATCCCCTTGCAGTGGATCGAGAAAGACTCTGGCCGCATCCGCCAGCGGCCGGTGGCATCCCGCACAGGTCTCACAGTGGGGCTCGTAGCCGGCCAGCTGCAGCAGGTGGAGCTCGAAGGCACGCAGGAACGCGGCGGTGGCGCTGCCATGTTCCAAGGCGCTCAAGGCGCCGGCGAGTAGGTCGTAGACCTCGCTGACCGCATGACCCTCGCCCGTCAGTTGATCCACCAGCTCGATGAGATAGCTGGCGTAAGCGAACTTCGCCGGCTCGGCGAACGCCGTTGCCGGCCCGAGCAGGTCGCAACTCTCCATGAACACCAGGCCGGCCGCCGGCCGGCTGCTAAAATAGACCCGCACGCGGGTGAACGGGTCGAGGCAGTTGGCAAAGCGCCGGCGCGAGTTCTTGGCCCCCTTGGCAATGCCCGTGAGCTTGCCGAAGTCGCGGGTCAAGAAGGTCACTATCTTGTCGCTCTCGCGGTAGACCCGGCTCCGCAGGATGACCGCCAAGCTGGCCTGCGCCGGCCGCATGCACCGCAACTAAGCATCGGCCGCTCACCTTGACAAGGGAATGGCCCGTCATTAGCTTCCGCCGGCTGCTGATCTGGCCCCACACAGTGGCCGCCCATCCGCAACCCGACCACGAGGAGGAGCATGAGTCCGGAGGATCAACCCAAGCCCGAGCCTCCCGACGCGCCGGCCCCTGAGTCCGAACTCGAACAGGTGAAGGCCGCGCTGGCGCAAAAGGAAGGCGAGGCCAAGGAGCATTACGACCGCTACCTGCGGGCGGCGGCCGATCTCGATAATTTCCGCAAGCGCTCCCAACGCGAACGCGCCGAGTTGATGCGCTTTGCCCAAGAACCGCTCATCCGCGACCTGTTACCGGTGGTCGACAATCTCGAACGCGCCGTCAGCCACGCGCAGGGCGGTGGCGACGGCCAGCAGCTGATCGAGGGGGTCTCCCTGGTACTGCTTGGTCTGCTCGACCTACTGGCCAAGCACGGCGTCGCCCGCATCGATGCCGGCGGCCAGCTCTTCGATCCAGCCCGACATGAAGCTCTAGCCCGAGTCGAATTGCCCGACGAGGAACCGAACCGCGTGGTGGAACAGTACCAACCGGGCTACCTATTGCACGAACGGCTGCTGCGGGCGGCTCAAGTCACGGTTTCGGCCCGGCCCTGCAAGCCGGTTGCCAACGGCGAGAACGATGATTAACCCCAGCCATGCCCGGCATGAAGCTGGCCACGAAAGCGAGGGCCTTACATGGCTAAAGTGATCGGCATTGATTTGGGAACGACGAATTCCTGCGTTGCCGTTATGGAAAGCGGCGACCCGGTGGTTATCGCCAACTCCGAAGGCGGCCGAACAACCCCGTCGGTGGTCGCGTTCACCGATTCCGGCGAACGGCTGGTGGGGCAGATCGCCCGCCGCCAGGCCATCACCAACCCCGACAACACCATCTCTGCGGTCAAGCGCCTCATCGGCCGGCGCTTCGACGACTCCGAGGTCCAGAAGGCGATCAAGGTCTCGCCGTTCAAGATCGTGCGCGGAGACAACGGTGATGCCTGGGCCGAGATCCGTGGCAAGAAGTACAGCCCGGCGGAAATCTCGGCCTTCGTCCTCCAGAAGATGAAACAAACTGCCGAGGACTACCTCGGCGAGAAGCTCACCGAGGCGGTCATCACCGTACCCGCCTACTTCAACGACAGCCAGCGCCAGGCCACCAAAGACGCCGGCCGCATTGCCGGCCTCACCGTGCTGCGTATCATCAACGAACCCACCGCGGCCTCGCTGGCCTACGGGCTGGACAAGAAGAAGGATGAAAAGATCGCCGTCTTCGACCTCGGCGGCGGCACCTTCGATATCTCGATTCTCGAACTCGGCGACGGCGTCTTCGAGGTCAAGTCAACCAACGGCGACACCTTCCTCGGCGGCGAGGACTTCGATCAGCGCATCATCGACTACCTCGCCGACGAGTTTAAGAAGGACCAGGGCATCGATCTGCGCAAGGACCGCATGGCGCTGCAACGGCTCAAGGAAGCCGCCGAGAAGGCCAAGTGCGAGTTGTCCTCCTCGATGGAGACCGACATCAACCTGCCCTTCATCACGGCTGATCAGAGCGGGCCCAAGCACCTCAACATCAAGCTGACGCGCTCGAAGCTCGAAGCGCTGTGTGCCGATCTGCTCGATAAGCTCGACAACCCGTGCGTGACCGCGATGAAGGACGCCGGCTTGCGCGCCAGCGATATCGACGAAGTGATACTGGTCGGCGGCATGACCCGTATGCCGGCGGTCCAGGCGCATGTCCGCAAGCTTTTCGGCAAGGAACCCAACAAGGGCGTCAACCCGGACGAAGTGGTTGCCGTCGGCGCCGCCATCCAAGCCGGCGTACTCAAGGGCGAAGTCAAAGACGTGCTCCTGCTCGACGTCACCCCGCTGTCGCTCGGCATCGAGACCCTCGGCGGCGTCTTCACCAAGCTGATTGAGAAGAACACCACCATCCCGACCAAGAAGAGCCAGATCTTTTCCACCGCCTCCGACAACCAGAGCGCGGTCACCATCCGGGTCTTTCAGGGCGAACGCGAAATGGCGGCCAACAACAAGCTGCTCGGCCAGTTCGATCTCATCGGCATTCCGCCTGCGCCCCGCGGCGTGCCGCAGGTTGAAGTCACCTTCGACATCGACGCCAACGGCATCGTCCACGTCCATGCCAAGGACCTCGGCACCAACAAGGAGCAGTCGATCCGCATCACCGCCTCCAGCGGCCTGAGCGAGGAAGAGATCAAGAAGATGGTCCGCGACGCCGAGGAACACGCCGCCGAGGACCACAAGCGGCGCGAGACGGCCGAGGCCCGCAATCAGCTCGACAGCCTGGTCTACACCACCGAGAAGACCCTCAAGGAACACGGCGAAGCACTCGATGCCGCCGCCAAGGGCAGCATCGATCAGGCGCTGGAGCATGCCAAGAAGGTGCTCGAAGGTGACGACGCGGCCGAAATGAAGACCGCCTTCGAGCAGCTCAGCACCGCCTCGCACAAGCTCGCCGAGGCAATGTATGCCAAGGCCGCGCACCAAGCCGGCCCGGGCGGCGATGGCGAGGCCCATCCCGGCGACAGCGGCCCCGGCCAGGAAGCCGGCGGCAAGGGCAAGAAGGAAGACGTGGTCGACGCCGACTTCGAGGAGGTCAAGTAGCCGGCAGCACTCAGCCCATGGGCGCAAAAGCCCTCCCTCGACTGCGAGGGAGGGCTTTTGTATTTGCTGATTACCCTATCGGCGAGGCCTGATCTGCGATATGCGATGACCATTCCCCCGCGCTATACGATAAGCAATCCCAGTGGCCCAGAAACGTGATTACTACGAGGTGCTCGGTGTCAGCCGTAGCGCCAGCGAGGACGAGATCAAGAAGGCCTATCGCAAGCTCGCCCTCAAGCACCACCCCGATCGCAACCCCGGCGACAAAGCCGCGGAAGAGCGCTTCAAAGAGGCCTCCGAGGCCTACCAAATGCTGAGCGATGCCGACCGCCGAGCGCAGTATGATCGCTTCGGCCACGCGGCCTTCGAACAGGGCATGGGCCCGGGCGGCTTCGATTTCGCCGCCGCCGGGTTCGAGGACATCTTCAGTGACATCTTCGGAGACTTCTTCGGCGCCAGCCGCGGGCGCGGCCGCACCCGCTCCCGCCGCGGCGAGGATCTTCGCTACAATCTCGACGTCAGCTTCGAAGAGGCCATCTTCGGCGCCGATAAAACCATCTCGGTGCCTCGCCTGGTGGCCTGCGAAGCCTGCCGCGGTCAGGGCACCAAGGACGGTGCTGCCCGCTCCACCTGCTCCGCCTGCCGTGGCTCGGGACAGGTACGCTTCCAGCAAGGCTTCTTCACCATCGCCAAGACCTGCGGGCAGTGCAACGGCCAGGGCTCGATCATCAAGGATCCCTGCCGCCGCTGCGGCGGCTCCGGGGTGGCACGAACAACCCAGACCCTCAGCATCAAGATCCCGCCCGGTGTCGACACCGGCTCCCGCCTCAAGCTGCGCGGCGAGGGCGAGGCCGGACTCAGCGGCGGGCCCGCCGGGGATCTTTATGTCGTCCTCAACGTCGGCGAGCACCCGCTGTTTCGCCGCCAGGAGAACGAGATCATTTGCGAGGTGCCGCTCAGCTTCCCACAAGCCGCACTCGGCGCCGAGATCGAGGTGCCGACGCTCGAGGGCAAGGTGAAGATGAAGCTCGCGCCCGGCACGCAGTCGGGCAGCGTCTTCCGCCTCAAAGGCAAGGGCGTCCCCGACGTTCGCGGCTACGGCCGTGGTGACGAGCTGGTTCGCGTCACCATCGAAACCCCACGCAAGCTCACCGCTCGGCAACGTGAGTTGCTCGAGGAGTTCGCCAAACTCAGCGGCGAAGACGTGCAGCCGATGACCAAGGGCTTCCTCGATAAGGTCAAGGAAATGTTCGGTTGAGCCTTGCCCCAGGGGCCTCCGCACGAATGGAAATTGGGAGACCGGAGATGAGCGATGCACGACCGGCCAGCTTCCCGCAGCCGGTCCCGCGCGCGCCGGTTCCTCCGCGCTGTGCCGCTCCGCGATCGCCGCGTTGGCCGGCGTGGTTGGTCTTAGCTGCTCTCTTCACCGGCTGTTCCCCGCTCAACCAGCCCGCGCCAGCCACGGCTCCGGCCGTATTCACCCGCGCCGAGAACGCCTTGCAGCGCGGCGAGTACGAACGCGCGATCGATGCCTATCGCAGCTTCCTGCGGCAACCTACGGACGAAGCCTACGTCCCGCGTGCCTGGTACAAGGTGGCGCTGTGCCAGTACCGCCTCAAGGACTACCGCACGGCGCTCCAAACCCTCGATGAGTTGGCCGCCGGCTATCCCGCCAAGACCTGGCCGCAGGCCGAAGCGCTGCGCGGCGATGTGCATCTGGAACTCGACAACCGCGTCAGCGCGCTGCAAGCCTGGGCCGAGGCTTGGCGCGTGGCCGGCGAGCCCGAGCGCGCCGCTTTACGCCGGCGCTTCGACCGCACCATCGAAACGCTCGGCGAGACCGAACGAGCGCGCGCGCTCGAGCTGATTGCCGAGCCGGCGATTCGTGACTGGATCGAACGCCCCCCCGTACCCCCCGTACCCGCCGCCGGCACCCCGGCAGCGGCGCCGGGCCGGGCGCCGGCCGGCGTGCGCATCGGCTGCCTCTTGCCGCTCAGCGGCCGTTACAAGGAGTTCGGCGAGCGCTCGCTGCAGGGCATTCGGCTGGCGTTCGGCAGCGAACGCGATCGGCTGGTGGTCAAAGACACTAGCAGTGATCCAGAGGCCGCCGGCGCCGCCGTGGCCGAGCTGGCCGGCCGTACCGACGTGGTTGCCGTCATCGGCCCCTTGCGCGGCGAGGTCGCCGCCACCGTCGCCGCCTTGGCCGAAAGCGCGCGCCTGCCGCTGCTGCTGCTGGCCCAGCGCGAGGGGCTGACCGGCCGCTACGTGCTGCAGGCGGCGATGACACGCACACAGCAGGCCGAGGCGCTGGCGCGCCAAGCCCTGCGGCAGAGCTGGCGCCATGTCGCTGTGCTCGCGCCTGACGACAGATACGGCCGCGAGTTCACCGCCAAGTTCCGCAGCGCGCTCGAACACGGCGGCGGCCGGGTGACCTGGGCGGACACCTACGATCCGCGCCAGCGTGACGCCAGCGCGCCGATCGCGCGCGCCCGCGAGCGCCACGCGCAGGGTACGATCGAGGCCGTCTTCGTCCCCGACTCCGCTGCTGCCGCCACCGCCATCGGCACCGCGCTGCGCTCAGCCATCCCCGAGATCGCGTTGCTTGGCACGCACGAGTGGTATGACCCGGAGGAATTGGCGCGCGCCCAGCTCAATGGCGCCCTGCTCGTCACCGGCTTCTTCCCCGACAGCTCGCGCCCGGCCGCCCGCTTGTTCGTCGAGGCCTTTCGCAAGCAGCACCAGGCCGTGCCGGACATCTTCGCGGCGCAGGCTTACGACGCGGCGGCGCTGTTGCGCGAAGTGCTGCAGCGCGGCGCCACCAGCCGCGAAGCCGTCGCCGACACGCTGCGCGGCCTGGAGCACGTCACCGGCGCCTCCGGCGAGCTGCGCGTGCGGGACGGTAATGCCACCCGAGCGCTCTATCTGCTGCGCCTCAACGCCGGCAAGCTCGAAGAAGTCGAGGCGGGCGAGCCATGATCGTGCGCCGCCGCCGGCTTGACGCTGCAACCCACTGTGGCTCAAGATGACCAACACCTGGCCGAACTTGTCGGTTCCGAGCTGATCTGATGCCGCTGCCGCGTGCCCAAACACTCAAAGCCCTCGGTGAGTTCGGCTTCCTCGATCGGCTGCTGCCGACCTTGGGACGCCGGCGAGATGTCATCGTCGGGCCGGGCGACGATTGCGCGGTGGTACGCTGCGGCTCGCGGCGGCTGCTCATCACCACCGATGCACTAGTAGAAGAGGTCCACTTCGAGCGCGGCTGGCTGACGCCCGTGCAGCTGGGGCGGCGCAGCCTCCTGGTCAATCTCAGCGACATCGCGGCCATGGGTGGCCGGCCGACCGCTTGCGTCATCAGCGTGGGCGTGCCGCCGAATTTTCCGGTGCGGGATTTGTTGGCAATCCATAACGGCATCAAATCCGCGGGGCGTGCCGCCGGTGTGGCAGTTGTCGGCGGCAACGTCACCGGCGCGGCACACCTGTTCATTTCGGTCACGGTTCTCGGCGAAGCCGGCCGGCGCATCATCACCCGCGCCGGCGCGCGCGCGGGCGATGAGATCTATGTCACCGGCACGTTGGGTGACGCCGCTCTCGGTGTGCGGCAGCTGCGCCAGGGCCAGCGCACCGGCGTCGCGGTGCGGCGCTACCGCGAGCCGCAAGCGCGGCTCACTGCCGGCGCGGTGTTGGCCCAACACAACCTCGCCTCAGCTATGATCGACATCAGCGACGGCCTGCTGCAAGACCTCGGGCACATCGCCGCGGCCAGCCGCTGCGGCGCTGTGGTCGAGGTCGATCGGCTGCCATATGCGAGCGCGCTGCGGCGCCTGCCGCCGGCGCAAGCCCTGCAGCTGGCGCTGCGCGGCGGTGACGACTATGAACTCCTCTTCATCGTGCCGGCGCGCCGGGTTGCGGCACTGGAGCAATTGCGCCGGCGGCTGGGCTGCCGCGTGACCCGCATCGGCCGCTGTCTTCCCCGGCGCTTCGGCGTCGAACTCGAAGGCGCCGGTCGCGAAGTGCACGTCCGCGGTGGCGGCGGCTGGGACCATTTTGCCTCATGACCCAGGCTTGGCCGCGCTGACCTTGATGAACCCCAATCGCTTGCGAGAGCTGCTGGAACAAGTCCGCCACGGGGCGCTGAGCCCTGACCAGGCGCTGGTACAGCTCAAGGGAATGCCGTTCGAGGACCTCGGCTTCGCCAAGATCGACCATCACCGCGCGCTGCGCAAAGGGTTTCCCGAAGTGATCTTCGGCGCCGGCAAGACCGCCGCGCAGATCGCCGAGATCGCGCTGCGCCTGGGCCAGGGCGAGCAGAACGTGCTGATCACGCGGCTGGAGGCGGCGACCGCGGCGGCGGTGTCGGCGGCGCTGCCCGAGCTGCTTTACAACGAACACGCGCGGGTGGCGACGCTGCTGCGCCACCCGGTGGAAATCACCGGGCGCGGCACGATTCTCGTCGTCTGCGCCGGCACTTCCGACCTGCCCGTTGCCGAAGAGGCGGCGCTGACCGCCGAGCTGCTCGGCAACCGTGTCGAGCGCCTCCACGACGTCGGCGTCGCCGGTATCCATCGCTTGCTCGCCCGGCAGGAGTTGCTCAACCGCGCCAGCGTGGTGATCGTGGTCGCGGGCATGGAGGGCGCGCTGCCGAGCGTCGTCGGCGGGCTAGTCGGCGTGCCCGTGATCGCGGTGCCGACCAGCATCGGCTACGGCGCCAGCTTCGGCGGCCTGGCCGCCTTGCTGGCGATGCTCAACTCGTGCGCCGCCGGCATCACGGTGGTGAACATCGACAACGGCTTCGGCGCGGGCGTGGCCGCCAGCCTGATCAACCGGGCGGTCGCCGGGGACAAGTAGCGCACCGGCGGCTGCGCTACAGCCAGCGCAGCTCTCCACTGGCGGTGAGCAGTAGTCCCAACTGCAATCGCCGCCCCTGCAAACGGCCGCTACGCTCGAGCGCGCGCCCGTACAGCCGCAGCTGTTCGGCGTAAGTCGGATACACGCTCGCTAGCGCGCCGGCTTGCGGCTGGTCGGACTTGAAGTCGATGACGGCGGCGGCCTGCGCCGAGAGCGCCAGCAGATCAATGAAGCCGCCGAGCAGCCGGCCGGGCTGGCGGTCGTAGACCGGGTATTCGCAGCACAGCTGCCAGCCGGCCGTGGCAGTGATGCCGGCGGCGCGCAGCGCGGCGAGGGCGCGTTCGACGTCCGCGACGGCTTCGTCAAAGTGTTCGGTGCAGTGCGCCTGGGCGGCGGCCACGGCCGCTGCCGGGCGCGGCGCCGGCTGTGATCCCGAAAGCACCAGCTCGAGCGCGCGGTGCACGACGATGCCGAACTGTGCCCCGAAGCGCGCGCCGCCGGTCTTGCGCGCACGCTCGGTTTCCGCGTCGTCTGGCGGATCGGCGAGTTTGGCCGCAGCCGTCATCGGCGCCGGCGCGGCTACCGGTCGCGCGGCGGCGGCGAGATCGGTCCGGAACTCGGCGGCGCGGGCGTCGAGCTCGGCCTGCAAGGCTTGGTCGGCGCAAATCTCCGCGGCGGCGGTGCTGTCGGCTCCTTGCGCCCACTCGGGTACGGTGTCGGGCTGGAAGCGGGCGAACTCGCGGAGCTGTTCCTGCGCCGCGCCCTCAGCCAGCGCCTTGTTCGCATAGGGCAGCCGATCACTCTTAGTGAGTGGCAGCGGCAACACCAGCAGATCGCGCGCGCGGGTGGCGGCAACGTAGTACATGCGCCGCCGCTCCGACTCGCCGAACACTTTCTCGCGCTCGATCAGCCCGCTGCCCGGCGGTTGCTCGACGGCCATCGCCCCGAGATTGAGCGCCCAGCCGGCGCCGTCACGCTCGACGCGCCACAACCCACCGCCGCGATCGCTGAGGGTCTGAAACCCGTCCCACAAGATCACCACCGGAAACTCCAGCCCCTTGGCCTGGTGAATGCTCATCACCCGCACCGCCTCATCGCCCAACGGTTCCGGCGCATCGAGGAACACCGGGGCTTCGGCCCAGGTGCGCACCAACGCAGTCGCCACGTCGTAATCGACCCCCGCCAGCGCGGCCCGGCGCTCCAGTTCCCAGGCGACCTCGTACAACGCCGCCAGGATCTGCCGGCCGTTGCTCCCGGTGACGACCGCGCGGCCAAGCGCGGTGCGCTCGATCAGGTCGCGGGCGGTGGCCCCGGGGGAGCGCTGCCAGCGCTGGCGGCGCAGCTCTGCGATCAGCGCCTGGGCCTCGCCGCAACCCACGCTGGCTGCCCCTGCCGCCCCGGCGCTGGCGTTGCCGGCGAGGCCGGCCACTAGGTCGTCGCCGTCGAGCGCAAAGAACGGCGTGCGTAGCAGCGCCGCGCGCGCCACCCCGTCGTCGGCGTCGGCCAGGGCGCGCAGCCCGAGCAGGTACTGGCGGACCAGGGGATGGCTGAGGAACAGCACTCCGCCACGGGCGCTGTATGCGATCGCCAGTGCGTCGAACTGCTCCAATAACAGGCGGAGATTCGTGGTCACACAGGCGAGCACGGCGATGTCACCGGGGCGCAGCGGCCGCCCGGCTCCGCTGTCGGGGTCGCGCACGCTGGTGCCGGCGGCGAGCAGGTAGCGGACGTAGCGCGCCACCGCCATGGCTTCGAGCGCGCGGCCGTTACCCGCCAGCAGCGCCGCGCCGCCGGCCCCGGCGTAGGGCAGGGTATGGACCGCGGCGCCCGCGGGCGCCACCCGCGGATCGGGTGCGAGGTCTTCGTAACGTGCGCGCCCGCTGCCGGCCTCGACCGGGTTGTCGCCTTCGCGCCCGAGGAGCTTGGCCAACTGGCCGTTGAAGAACTCGATCAGGTCAGGGCGGCTGCGAAAGTTGGTGTCGAGCCGCTGCTCGAAGGCGCCGCCGGCGCGCAGCCGCTGCGCCGCGCGGTCGTACATCACGATGTCGGCGCGGCGGAAGCGATAGATCGATTGCTTGGGATCACCCACGATCGTGAGCTTGCCGGAAACCAGCCGGGCCTGGTCCCAGCGGTCGGCGTCGGTGCCGTCTTCGCAGAGAAAGAAAACGATCTCGCACTGCAGCGGATCGGTATCTTGGAACTCGTCGACGAAGAGGTGATCGAACAGCCCCTGATAAAAGCCGCGCGCGCTGCGGTCGGTGCGCAGCACTTCGCGCAGTTTGACCAACAAGTCGAGGTAGTCGACGACTTCGTGCTCGTCCTTGACGCGTTCGTACATCGCCCGCAGCACAGGGAAGAGGCGAACCAATCGGATCACCAGCCAGCGCTGCGGGCCGCGCAACTGCTCCGCCAGGCTGCCGGCCTTGTGGTTGTCCGGGCGCACGGCGCTGTAGATCGACCAGCCCAGGGCGTCGTTGTTGAAGTCACGCTGCTTGTAGAGCGAGCGGCCGCGCCCGGCCTGCTGGACGATGTGGAAGGCTTCGGCGCCATCGTCGGGATCACGCATCGCGTGCAGCCGTTGCAGGGCGTGACCGAGCCGGCGCAGCCGGTTGTGGCCGAAGCTGTCGCCGCGCATCTGGGCGAGCATCTGGACCAAGCGATCGACCGCCGCGCGCGCCGCGGCGGCGCCGGGATCGGGAATCGGGGGCAGGGCGAAATCGACGTCGCGGGTGTCGATCATGCTCGCCAGCACGGCCTCGACCGAGGGCAGCGGCCCGTAAGCGTTCTCGGCGCGCTCCATTTGCAAGCCGGCGCGCGCGGCGGCGCGCAGGGTTTCGGCGGCTTCGCTGATCAACGCGGGGGCGAGCGGGGCGGCGCCGAGCGCGGCCGCCAGGTTGCCGGCCTCTGCCGCCCGGCGCAGCCGGCTGAAGGTCTCGCGCACCAGCTCGGAGGTATCTTCGACCAAGGCATACGCCGGGCTGAGCTTGGCCTCGACCGGCCGCAAGCGCAGCAAGCGGTCGGCAAAGCCGTGAATGGTGCCGATGAAGGCGGCGTCGAGGTTGGAGATGGCATCACGCAGCCAGGCGGCGCGCTGATCCGCAGTACGGGCTGCCTGTTCGAGTTCGCGCAGCAGCTGCTCGCGCAAGCGAAAGCGCAGCTCGCCGGCAGCACGGCGCGTGAAGGTGATGGCCGCTAGCCGCTTGATCGCAAGCGGCGGTACCGCCTGAGCGCGCGGCGCCAGCAGCTCGACGGCGCGATCGATGATGGTCTTGGTCTTGCCCGTGCCGGCGCCGGCCAGCACCGCCACATTGCGCGCCCGTTCGGCGACGATGGCGGCGCGGGCGGCCTGGTCAGCGATCGCCTTCATCATCCGGCCCCTGCTGCCGCAGTTGAATGAACGCCGCCAGCTCGGGCGAGAGCGGCGCCGCCAGCAGCTCGGCGGCGCCACGCCCGGGTGCGCCGTCGCCGCAGGCCGAGCGCAGCGGACAGTAGCTGCAATCGGACACCTGTGTCGTCCGCGGAAACACCCCGGCTGCAAGTAGCCCGCGGGCGACGCCGAGCCACTCCCCGGTCTGCACCCGCAGCTGCTTGAGCAGCGAATGCTCGAAGGCGCGTTCGGGCTCGTGTCCGGCCTGAGGGTGAACGTAGGCCGCGTGGCTCACACGCATCGGGGGCGAATGCCTGTCCATCACCAGGGTGTACAGGCCGATCTGCAGATCGCGAGTGGGGTTGAGTGGTTCTTCGATGAGGTCGTGCAGCCGGCCGGTCTTGAGATCACGCACCGACCAGGTCGAGTCGGGCAGACGGTCCACCCGATCGATCTGGCCGGTGACATAGAGCGCCCCCCCCGGCAGCGCGAGCGGGATCGGCTCCGGGTCGCCAAAGGGCATTTCGGTGTCGCCGAACGTCCGCCGCGGCATGCGCCATTCGATCTCGGCCAGCAACGCGAGCTGCTGCCGCAGGCGCTGTTCTTCGCGCGCGACGGCGTCGTGACCGCGCAACGGGTACTCATCGCCCCAGGCGGCGAACTTCTCGCTCGCGATTTCCCTCGCGCGGTCGCGCCAGTGCTCGAGGCTGCCTTCGCGCGCGCATACGGCTGCACCGTGGGCGCGGAAGAAGGCCTCAGCGGTGGCGTGAAACAACGAACCATAGGCGTCGGCCGCGATCGTGTCGGTCGACGGCCGGCGCGCCGGCTGATCGAGGTGGAGAACGTACTGCAAGAGAAAGCGGTGCGGGCACTGTAACAAGGTGGTCAATGCCGAAGCGGAGATCGGACGCGCGGCGCTGAGGCCGGGAACCGGCAGGGCCGACCAGGTTGCGGCCGTGATGCTAAGCGCGCCGTTGTCGGCGGCGGCCAGCGCGCGCGTGCGATCCAGGCGGGTGGCCGCGCCGGTGCACCAGCCCGCGGGTACGCGCCAAGCGCTGCCGGTCGAGTGCGGCGCGCAGCTGAGCAGGGCCCGCGCCTGCGCGGCGCGGGCGGCGTAGGTACGGCGCGCGCCGCGCCCGGGGCTGAAGTAGTCCGCCCGCAGGCGGGCGGCGTTGGGGACATCGCCGTCGCTGGGCGACTGCGGGCGACGCGCCAGCGCAGCGGCGATTTCCAGCATCATTCCCGAAACCTCGCGCTCGCTGCGGTCCACCCATTGGCGGGCAACCGACAGCGCCAGCCGTTGGCTGGTGCCGCTGACTACGCGCACGAATGCATGCACGTCTTCGAGTACGCTGTCCTCCAAGCGCGGAATCACCACTTGTGGATGTTCGCGCCGGAGCTGCTCCTCCAGCAGCATCCGGACCTCGTTCGGCACGATCGGATCGTCGTGCGGGGTGCGCGGCACGATGCCTTCGGCCAGCCCGAGGATGCGAGTGGCGCGAAAGGCGATGCCGGCGGCGGCCGCGGCGGTGCCGATGAACAGGCGCGCCTCGCCGAAGCGGCCGTAGGGTACGCGCGTGCTGCGCAGCGCCTCGAGCAGATAGGCGAGGGCGGCGAAACCACACACGGCGTCGGCGACTGCGTCGGCCAGCACCGGGGCTACGGCTTCGCTGAGTATGGCCA
Organism: Deltaproteobacteria bacterium; assembly: GCA_016210005.1. Taxonomy (NCBI): domain Bacteria; kingdom Pseudomonadati; phylum Myxococcota; class Myxococcia; species Deltaproteobacteria bacterium. The sequence continues at coordinate 29,861 of JACQVA010000147.1, forward strand.
GGCAGTCTTCCGGCTGGGGGGGCACGCGCAGGTGGGTGGTGAAGAACTCCTGCGTAGCCGGCCACAGCCGGCGCAGCCCGGTGCCGTCGATGGCCATGGCCGCCAGTTGCTGCAGCGCCGCCAGTGCCGGCAACAGCGGCTCGACCTCGGCCAGCCAGCGTTCACTCTCGCGCCGCGTGTACAGGTGTTGGCGTTTTTCCGCTTCGCCCGTAGGTGTGGCCGGTAGCTCCGCCAGCAGCCGCTGCAAGCAGGCGCGCCGTCGCTGTAACCGCGGCAACCATTCGAGCGCGCCCGCCGCGTCGCCCGGGCTGCCGCCGACGATGCCCGCACCGTACACGATCTCCGCCACCCGCGACGGGCTCAGCCGCCGGGGCTCGTCATCGCTGCGCCGTAGCGCCCGCACCACCGGGATCATGGCTTCGGTTTCGAGGCCGGCAAGCAGGGCGTGCAGTAGGGCACTCAGGCGCAGGCCCGCGGCCGTGTCCCGCAGCGGCACGCCGCCGGCGACATAGGCCGGCACGGTGTCTGAACTCCACAAGTTGCGAGCTTGCGCTTCGCCCTCTGCACTGGCGGTCTGCGGCGCTGCGGTGCCGAGGCGTGCCAGACGGTCGAGCAGGAGCCGCGCGTGCGGATCGAGCGCCGGGACGATTACGGCGATCGACTCCAGCGGTGTGCCGAGGGCGATTTGCTCGCCGACCCAGAGCGCTGCGGCCTCGACCTCGTCTTCGATAGCGGGGTACTCCTCCAGATCGACCGAGCCGTCGGGTCCGTTTGAGCGCGGGCGATCGGGGTTGGCCACCAATTCGGCCGGCGCGAATGCGAACTGGCGCACCAGCGCGAGTTCGTTGACCGACAATCGCTCGACCTCGCCGAGCGGCAACGCCAGCTGCTGCGGGCCGGGCGCGCCGCGCGAGGAACTTCGCGGCGTTTGCGGCCCGGGTCGAGTAGCGGCTCGCGGCAAGAGTGCCGTGCCCGTGCTGATTGCTGGCGTGCTGGTGATCAGCTGGCGCCAGCGCTGCGTACCGGCTCGCAGCGGGCGCGCATCGAGAAAGAGCACGGAGCATGCGGGCAAGGCGGAGAGGAATTGGAGCAATGTCGCCGTCGGCGACGAGGTGACGAAGGCAGCCACCCGCCCGAATGGCGCCGCCAGCAGCGGCGCTGCGCGCACCACCGTCGCGGCTTCTACCAGCAAGCGCGCGGTGCTGCGGCGGGCGGCAAGATCGAGGTCCGCTGCCGCCCAGACCGCGGCAACGTCGTGCAAGCGGCGCGCGCTCAGGGCGTCGGTTGCGCTCAAGTCGCGCGCCGCCTGCTCCGTCATTGCCGCGCTCAGCCCGCTGCTGTCGAGGTCAGCAATCACGCGCGCGAAGGCGTCCGCGTAGCCGCGGCCCGAGCGCAGCTGGTTCGCGTCGAAGTATCGGAGCCGGTCGCGCAGGGCACCGGAGTCGAAGCACTGATGGATGCGTAGCCGGCGGACCATCTCCCAGCCCGGCTCGCGCACCTGGCCGGAGCGCGCCAGCAGCTCGCGCGCCAACGCGGCAGCTTCGAGAAAGCGTACGCCGGCCAGCCGCCCGGTCTCTTGGCGTTCGTGCGCCAGCGCCCGGCGCAGGGCGTGAGCCCGCGCCGACGAGCACAACACGGTTGCAGCACTGGTGATATCGTCAGTGCTGGCCGGCAGCCAGGCGGCGAACCAGTCAACCGCTGCTGCCACTGTCTGCACCGAGCTGAATTCCACCGGGCTCCCCCGCCAACCAGTGAACGTTTCACGCGCAGCCGCGCCGCCGCCTCAGATGCGAACCGCGACGCACCGCCTGAGGCGGCGTCATATTCTCCCCCGTAGTCGCGGCAACCAGCGCGGTACACGCCGGCAGTAGGCGTCGTACGATTCGCCGAAACGCGCGCGCAACTCCGGCTCTTCGATCAACACCACGCCCAAGTGAGCAGCCAGCGTGCACAGCGCGGCGTAGAGTGCTAACCCCACGCCGGCAACGTACAACGCTTCGCCCCAGATGACCGACAGCTCGGCAGCCATGATGGGATTGCGCACCCAGGCGAACGGCCCGCTGGTAACCAGCAGGCGCGGTGCATCGAGTGGAAACGGCGTGCCGCGCCCGCGCCGGCTGAAGAGATCCAAGCATACCGCCCAGACCACCACGCCGCCAAAGAAGAACAGACCGCCGCCACCGGCCCTGAGCCAGCCCGGCAAAGCGATCGCGGCCGGCAACAACCAGTGCGCCGCCCACGGTAAGGCGACCATGAAGAGCAGAAAGAACAGGCAGGCGTTGAGCAGCGACTTAGCCCACAAGGCCGCCGTGCTGCGGGTGGTACTCGGGCGAATGCCTCGGTTAGCCACGACGCGCTCACCCCAGAAGGTGGGCACGGCCGACCCGCGCGCGGCTGAGGCGCCGGTTGAGTTCCATGGTGCCCTTATAGCGCATCTGCCGGTGCCGCTGTCTAGCGGTCTGTGGGAGAAACGAAGCGAGGAAGCGATTCGCGGATGGAGGCAATTCGCGGAAGGCATTTTGCCTGTGGCCTCAGCCCGCCGCTCGCTAGAGTGCTCGGGTGTGGAGTGCGGGAGCTGGCTCCCGCTCCGGAGCGTTCGTGCTTTCTCTTGGGCGCGCCGCAGGGCGCGTCTCGAAGCACGGGCGGTTTTTCAACGGGCCGTGAGGGCCTATGGGGGCGTCTTACGCAAGCTCTCGCGGTTAATGAACGCGATCAGGTCGGCCATTTCCTGTCCGTCCAAGTGCGGCCACCGAACTCCGCGCTCGGCCATTTGACTGAGCATGGCCGGCCCGTACCGCCACATGACATGGGCCATGAGAATGGGTGACGCGTTCCCCTTGATCGGACCCAGGTTCGGCCCAGTGCGGCCGCCCGCGGTATCGTGAATGGCGTGGCACATCACGCACTGCTTTGAGAAGAACACCTTGCGCCCCGCGTCCGGGTCGCCCTCGCTGAGGAAATACCGTCGAGTCAGCAAGTAAGTCGTGATGTCCGCCATCTCCTGCGCCGTGAGGTCCACGGCGGTCAGATTCCGCCTGCGAATCTCTTGCTGCATCTTCGGGGCGTGATTCCACATCCGCGTGGCAATACCCGACAAGCTGTTTGCCAGCTCGGTTCTCAGCAAGTCGGGCCCGACTCCCGGCGCGCCGCCCATCGTGTGGCAGGAGCCGCAACCGCGCGCTTCGAACAGCTTCTCCCCCCGCGCCGCGGAGCCAGGCTCGATGTACTCCTTCGCCTCGCCCGCCGTCCGGGAGCGAATATAGGCGACGATGTTATTCAAGTCTTGGCCGCTGAACTGCGGCCAAGCGATCCCCATGGATGCCATCCTCTCCTTCATCTCGGTGGCATGTTTCCACATCTTTTGTGCCCACACGACCGGGTTGACGAAGCGGGTCCACTTGGCGAGATCGGGCCCGACTGTTCCGCCCTGCGCGTCGATGGAATGGCAGGTATCGCACTTGTGCTTGGCCAAGAGGCTCTTGCCCTCAACCGGGTCGCCCGGCTCGTCGGCGTACCGAATGAACAGCAGGAAGGCGAACAAGTGGCTCATCTCCTCGGGCGAGATGGGGATCAGCCGGATCCCGCCTTCCTCCATCTTCTCCCACATGCGCGGCACGTGGTTCCACATCGTCGCCGCGAGCTGGCCGGCGGTAACGTGCCCGAAAGCCCGGGTTCGCCCTAGATCCGGTCCGACCTCCCCACCCTCGCCCCACACAGCATGACAGCGCATGCAGTTCTTCTCGCGGAACAGCTCCCAGCCCATCTCCGCGTCGCCGGTGAAGATCTTCTCTTTGGCCTCGCGGGCGACCCGACCCAATTCCTGCTCGCCCGAGTTGGGTTGCGGCTCCACATCCTGGGCCAACCCTGGCCTCACCAGGACCGCCGGTGCAAGGAGGAGAAGGGCGACGAGGACCGCTCTCATGCCAGACCTCCCTCGGTCGCAGCAACGGTGATGCCGCCGCGCGCTGCGGCGTCCTGGGCTGGTAGATCGGGCAGATAACCCGCGACCCGTTCCGTCAACTCCTTCGTGGCGTTCATCCGACCTTCCTGGATTTCCCAGATGGAAACGATCGGGAAGAAGCGAGTGAACAACACGTAGAGCAGGATGAAGAAGCAAAAACACCCGGTGAGGATGGACCACTCGACCCAGGTGGGGTGGTAGATGCCGCGGTCCAGCGGCAGGCGCGGGTTGGAGACGGTGGGCACGACGATGACGAAGCGTTCCAGCCACATGCCGATCGTGATGGCGATCGAGGCGACGACGGTGCCCGCAACCGTGCGGGTCTTCCGCCGCGTGAGGATCATCATGGGAATGACGAAGCAGCAGGCGAACATTGTCCAGAACTGCGGCGAGTACTTGCCGGAAACCTTCGACCACCACACCGCCATGTGGATGGGCTCGGCCCCGTACCAGGTTGTCAGATACTCTGCGAACGTGAAGTAGAACCACAGCAAGGTCATCACCAGGAGCAGGATGCCGAGGTAGTCGAAGTGGACCTGCTTGAGGTAGCCTTCGAGGTGATAGGCCCAGCGAATGATTGCCATGGCGATGATCAACGCGGCGATGCCGCTGAAGATGGCGCCGACGACGAAGTAGGGACCGAAAATGGCGGCGTGCCACATGGGTTGGAGCGTCATGGCGAAGACGAACGACACCACGGTGTGCACGGAGACCGCGATCGGAATCACGATCACCATGAGCACGCCGATGCCTTTTTCGAGGAGGCGGTGCTGCCCGGGCGTGCCTTGCCACCCGAGCGCGAGGATGCGGTACAGCCAGCGTCGCCGGTTCGCTTGGTCGCGGAGAATGGCGATGTCGGGAATCAGCGGCAGGTACAGATAGATGGTGCTGCACGTCAGATAGACGCTGATGGAACACACGTCCCACAGCAGCGGCGATTGGAGGCGCCCGTGCGTGACGACGAAGTAGGCGCGGTCGGGACGGCCGAGGTCGAAGATGACGTTGCTCACGCCGAAGACAATCACCATCACGGTGATCACCTCGGCCGAGCGGGTGATCGCCCGCCGCCACTCGGCGTTGGCGAGTCGCAGGATCGCGGAGATCAGTGTGCCCGCGTGGCTGATGCCGATGAAGAACACGAAGTTGATGATGTAGATGCCCCAGTAGACCGGCCGGTTCATCCCCGTCACGCCGAGGCCGGTGCGCACTTGATGAATGTAGGCCGTCGCGCCGAGGGCGATGCCGGCGAGCAGCACCCCGACGACGAACCAGAAGCGTGGGTTGGATTCGACGATCGGCTTGACCAGCGCCCAGTCTGGGCCGAGCGGATCGGTGGGCCTGGGCATATGCTTGTGGTGTGAGTTCACTGGCCGCGCCCCTCTCGCAAGTAGACAACTTTCGGCTCTGTCCCCAGATCTTCCATGAGCCGAAAGGCCCGCTTGGAACGCGCCAGCTTGGAGACTTCAGTGTCTGGATCTTGGAGGTTGCCGAATACCATCGCTTTGGTGGGGCATGCCTCGACGCAGGCGGGGGTGTATTCGCCCGGCAGCAGATCCCGGCCCTCCGCCTTCGCGGTGTCGCGCGCCTTCATCAAGCGATGGTTGCAGAACGTGCACTTTTCGACCACGCCCTTGTAGCGGACGGAGACGTCGGGATTGGTGCCATCCCGATAGGGATCGGGCACGTCGGGTGGATACCAGTTGAACTGGCGCACGGTGTAGGGGCACGCGTTGGTACAGTACCGGCAACCGATGCAGCGCGAGTAGACCTGCCCGACGATCCCTTCCGACTCACTGAAAAACGTCGCGCCAACGGGGCAGACCTTGATGCACGGCGGATGTTCGCAGTGCTGGCACATCATCGGCAGCAGCGTGAGCGTTGTGTGGGGGTACTCCCCTTCGTACAGCGGCATCATGTCGATCCATCGAATGGAGCGGCTCTCGCCGGCGAGTGTCGGAGTCGATGGGGGCACGTTGTTCTCCTGATGACAGGCGGTGACACATCCCTGGCACGCCGTGCACCGATTGAGATCGATCACCATCCCCCAGCGGGCCATCCCGGTCTCCTCAGGCCAGACGCTCGAGGCGCACAAACGTCGGCTCCCGCCGCACGCGCCGCACATCGCTGCCGGGTTCCGTCTTGACCAGACGCAAGGGGTTGGTGCCGATCCCCGCCGCGTAGCGCCCGCCGTGCACCCGTCCGCCACCCGAATGAACGGCGATGACATCGGGCCGAATGCCCGGGGACACGCGCACCCGAACGGTCACCTCGCCGCGGTCGTTCTTGATCTTGATGCTATCACCCTGTGTGAGGCCGAGATGCTCGGCGGTCTTGGGATTGATCTCCGCGCTGGTGACCCAGCTCATCTGCCACAGCGGCGACCCGAGGTCCTGCAGGTACGGCAACGATCCACCGCCGCGGGTAGTCAGCGTCAACTCCGGATACACGTACAATAAGAGCCGGCCGGCTTCGGGGCTCTCCACGCCGCTGGGAACCTGCGACTTGGTCGAGAACTCCGCGGCCTGCAGGTTGATCCGGTGATCTGCAGGCGGAACCACCCGCCGCCACTCGCCATAGTAGTAGGCGGGATCCCACCAGCCGCCGTGTGCTTCCATCTCTGCTTGGAGCTCTTGCGCGGTGTGATAGGAGACCGCGCGCCAGCCGCTGCGTTCGAGCAACTGCGTCCACGTGGAGCGATGGCGGCCCGAGAACGAGTCGCCGACGCCGGAACGAAGCAGCAGCTCGATCCGGTCCTTCGTGACCTCGTCGTAGCTCTGCCACGGAAACTGCTGGGCAACCCGCCCACCGACGGCCTTGGCCAGGGTGAGCACGACATCCGCCATGTTGCGCGAGTCGGCGCGCGGCTTTGCCGCCGGCGGGCTGGTCGAGACGACCGGCTGGCCGCTGCCGTCGACCGTGAGGTGATCGCAGCGCCGCTCCAGCCATAAGCTGCTCGGCAGGACGAGGTTCGCCAGGGCGGCCGTGTCGTTCATAACTGCCGACGCCGACACCACGAACGGGATCTTGCGCAGAGCCTCTGCGAGTCTGTCGCCCTCTGGGCTGCTGAAGACGGGATCGGCCTCGTGCACGAAGCAGACGTCAATGGGCGGCGACTTGGATTGCAGCACCCATTCGGTCAGCTCCTCGACGGTGGGAGAGCGATGCGCTCGGACGCTCCCGTCGGCGGGCGGCCCGGCGGGTTCGTCGAGGTCGTCGAAGGGGGCGCGCCGCGCGAGCAGGACTCCGCCGGGAACGTCGATGGCCCCCGCGATGGCATTGAGCGTGTGCACCGCGATGGCGTCGAACGTCTGGAAGGACGTGTCCCCGTGAAAGGGCCCGATCGCCAGCGGACGCCGGGCGGAGCCGAAACGACGAGCGACACGGATGATCTGGTCCGAATCCGCACCGGTCAGCTCGGCCACTCGCTGTGGCGGGAATTCACGCAAGATCCACGACCGAATACCGCTATGCTGGACACCCGCCTCGTCGGTCCAGTCCTCCAGCCCGGTGACATGGTCGCGCAGGAACTCGCTCCTGGAGTAGCCTTCCTTGATGAGCATGTGGGCGATGCCGAGGGCGAAGATGCCGGCGGTGCCGGGACGGATCGGCAGCCACTCGTCCGCCTTGCCGCCGGTGACACCCAGACGCGGCCCCGCATGAGCGAAATACCCGCCGGCCGAGCGCATGTCGGCGAAGCTTCGGTGCAGGCTCATGGTGTTCGACGACGATTCCAGCAGCCCGCTGTCGAGCGACAGCAGAACCTCCGCATTCGCGAGGTCATAAACGAGCCGCCCGCTCGTCCCGTGCATCTGTTGGAGAACCTCTTCCATCGCTTGCTCGGCCGGCGACTTCATGTCGACAACCCAGGACGAGCCTGCCGCACGGGCCAGACGCCCCAGCAATTGAGAGGTAATGTCCTGACCGTCACCGCGGATCACCGCCACGCGACCAGGGCTGACGGCGACGGCTTGCAGCCGACTGGCGACGCCATTGATCGCCTCGCCCCACGAGATCCGCGCCCAGCCGCCGATGACGCTGCGATCGCGCTGCAGCGGACCCGCCAGACGATCGGGATCGTAGTACAGCTGAAGGCTCGCCGCGCCGCGTGCGCACAGGCCGCCGCGGTTGGTGGGGTGGAAGGCGTTGCCGGACACGGTTACGGGCTGACCGTTCACCAACCGCACCCGTAGACCGCAGCCCGACGAACACAGCTGGCAGATGCTGTTGGCCCACGACTCTTCCCTGGCTAGGATCAGCGGCGCCGGGCGCGTCGGGTTTGAACAACCCAGCAGGGGACCGAAGCTGATGAGCGTCGCGCCGCCGACGCCGCCGAGCAGGAACTCTCTTCGGTTCAGCATGGCCGGTCACCTGTGGCAGTGGATGCAATCTTGCGTCGCGCCACGCGTCCGATGGCACGCGAGGCACCAGTCCATGCTCTGCGTCACGAGCGGATAGGATGCCGGCACCGCGAGACTCGCCACCGCGCCGTGGCACTGCCCGCACTCGACTCCGGCCACGGCCACGTGTCGGCGGTGCGAGAAATAGACGTGGTCAGGGAGCTGGTAGATACGTCGCCACGGAATCTCCTCCCCCTTATCCGCGTACTGCCGCACTTTTTCCTCTTCGGGGCTGTCCGTGAAGGCCGCCAGATGGCACATCATGCACGTGTCCTTTGTTGGCACGGTGGCTGCGGCCGCTTTCTCGACCGACTGGTGACACGCATCACACGCGAGGCCCTTCTCGATATGGGCCTTGTGACTGAACTGAATCGGCTGGACGACAGCCGGCGGCAAGTCGCAGGCGCCGAGCAACAGTCCAGCCGCCAGCAGCGAATGTACGCGCGTCACTTGGAGGAGCATCCTTTCACGATCGGCATGGATCTCCTGCGCTCCCCGCGCGCTCTCCGCGAGTTCTCGCTCGATTCCGCGGGCGCATGGCAGTCACCTCCGGCGCGCAGACACAGCATGCGCGATGCCACCGCCGGATGCCGCGGGACCAGACGCTCCACGAGCGACGCTAGGATCGAGGCCGCCGCTGTGCCTGACAGATCGCGTCAGCGCACCTGACAGAAAGTCAGGCGGGCGGCATGATGACCTGGAGAGCAATGCCCCCACGTCTGCGACGTGGACCCTTGGGGTGAAACTCGGCAAGAATTACCGGACATGGCTGAGGGACGAAGGGCGTGTTTCAGGTCAGGGAGGCGACCGGAGACAGTACCTCCCTCTCCCCGCGTTTTTTTGTGGGGAGAGGGAGCAGAGCCGCAGAGATGCGGGGAGCGGCAGGCGAAGCGATGCCGGGAGAGCGATGGCGCCGAGACAGCGAGTTTCGGGTCAGCGGACCTGGGTTGCTCGCGGCTTCTCTCGACGCTCGGTCGAGTGTTTCGGCGGGTCGCCGGCACCGGCCGCCTGTTCGATCGCCTGCCACAGGCGATCGAGGCCGTCGCCGCGATGCGCCGACACCAGGTGCAGGTCGAGGCCGTCGCCGTGGCGCAGTGCCGCAGCCTGTCGTGCTGCTTCACTGCGAGTGATCTTATCGGACTTGGTAGCCGCCACAATGGCCGCGATCCCGTGCGCCGCCAAGAAGTCGAGTAGCTGTTGATCCTCGTGCGCCAAACCGCGGCGAATGTCGATGATCACCACGACCGCGCGCAATGCCGGCCGGCGTGTGAGGTAGTCTTCGACCAGCTGACGCCACTGGTCCTTCACCGCCAGCGGTACGCGGGCGAAGCCGTAGCCGGGCAAGTCAACCAACACCAGCGCTTCGTTGACGACGAAGAAATTGAGCTGCTGGGTGCGCCCGGGCGTCTTGCTGACGCGCGCCAGCTTGAGGTGACCGGTAAGACGGTTCAGCAACGATGACTTGCCGACGTTGGAACGGCCGGCGAAGGCGATCTCCGGCCAGCGATGGTGCGGCAGGTGAGCCACGTTGGTGGCCGCGGCAAGAAAACGAGCACGGGTCGTGAGCATGACAGGGGCGAGGTGTAGCAGTCAACTCGCCCCAGGACCAGCGCTGGACCAGCGCCCCGCCGCCGGCGCGACGCGGCGACCGAAATGCCGGAAGGGATCACGGCCGGCGGTGGACGGTTACGCCGCGAAACCATGGGCGGGCAGTGGTCGAAATAACGTTCCGCGAACGTCTTGCTCACAGCACAAGAAGTACGCGCCGTGATAGGCGCGACAGGCGCGGCCGAGAACTCAGGCCCGCCCTTGCCGGATGCTTGACCATTGCGCCGCAGCGCGCCGGTGAGGGTTAGGGTTGCTTGGGTGACGCCAAGCGGGCGCGGGCTTCACGCGCCCTGCTCAAGGGTGGCAGACATGCAACCATACTCCCGACGGATTTGTCGCACCCCCAGACGGCAACCGAGATGCCGCCGCGATCCTTACGGCCTCAGCCGGAAGAACAAATGCACGCCGTGCACGGTGGCCTGGTAGAGTGTACCGTCGCGGCGCAGGTCGGGTGCGGGAATCCCGCGCACCGTTCCGATGCCCGGATCTTCACCGTACACGAGCGGCGGCGTGAGGTGCTCGGGCGAGCCGATGGGCACGGACAGCTTGACGCTGAAGAGCTCGCGCCTGTTGGAGCCGTTCACATCGGAAACCTCCGCCACCGACATGCCGGTCACCGGACAGCAGGGGTCGTACCAGGCGGGGTTCCAACGGATCGTCGGCCGTGCGGGATTGCCCGAAAGGCAGACGGTGGCCGCATCGGGATGGCTGATCCGCAGGTTATATTCGCTGGTGAAATCCGCCTCGCCGAGGGGGATCGTCGTGACATAGCGGTACGGGGCGCCTTGGACTATGTCGAACCAGACCAGATCGCTCTGGCACTCGTCGTTTGCGCGGTACATGTAAGTGACACCAGTCCAGTTGCTGGAGACGACGCCGGGGTAGCGGATGTTGTAGCGGAACGACGTCGTAGCCAGGCCGAGCTTGGCGACGCTGATGATGACGTCGCCGGTTGGGACTCCGGTGATCTCGAACTTCCCGTTGATGTCGGTTAGCCCTTCGCCCACCAGCTGCCGACTCGGGTCCAAGACCGACACCCTGGCAGCGGGGACATACCCGTCCGCCTGCAATCCCGCATACTTGACGTCCCCGGTCACACCCGTTAACGGCGTCGGCGTGCGCGTCCGCGTCGCAGTGCCTCCGGGTGCGGTCGGGGTCGGTGTGGCGCTGGGTACGATGGCCGTGGGCGCCGGCTCGACGAAGAACTCCAACAGGTTCGACGATGCGCTGTTGCCGCCCTCGTCGAAGGCCTCGGCGCGGGCATAGAGATGGCCGTCGCTGAAGGCCTCGGCGCGCTTGAGGCTCAGCGTCCACTGGCGCGAACACGAGCCGGTGCGCCCGCACGGCAGCTCGGCGGGAAGATCGAGCGTGCCCGCGGGCTCGCCCGTTGCCGTCAGGACGATTCGGGTGAGCGCCCCGGTGTCGGTGGCGGTTGCCTTGAACTTGATGAAGCCGCCGGCCCGGAGATCGCTCTCCACCGTGCTGAGCGACACCGCCGGCGCGCCCGTATCCGCCACCGTGATCGCCAACGGCGCGATGGTGTCGGCAACGAAGGTATCACTGTCAGTTAGCGCTTCTGCTCGAATGCGTGCCGTGCCGAGACGTTTGGCGAGCACGGTGACGATGCCCAGCTCGGGATCGTCTTGCTGGATTTCGATCGCGTCGCTGTCCGTCCGCCATTGGTACTTGAAGCCCGACCCCGGCGAACTGGGGATGTCGCCGATATTGGGCTGCGCGATCGCGGTGCAGAGCGTCGATTGCCGATTCGCCGGATCGCTGGAGAACTCGATCTCCGTCCGGCCGCAGGCGATCACCAGGCCCGTGGCCGCGCTGGCGATCTGGATCTCCGAGGGCTCCTCGCTTTCGAGGGTGCCGACCCGGACCTTGACGTCGTAGTGGTCGGGCGGCACCAGCGGGATGGTTACACGCGCCCGTTCTGCGTTGAGCGGCGCCCGCGGCGCCGACGCCTCGATACGGTGCACGCCCGGCGGCGGCGGATTGGAGACCTGGCGCGTGAACAGCGCCCGCCCCGTGCACCCGAGCGTGCCCCGCACTAACAGCGAACGCGCCTCGCGCGAGGTGGCGGGCTCGCTCGGGACGTCGAGTAGCTCGGGTTGAATCGCGCTGCGCAAGCCGCCCAGGCCGATCAAGCCGCTGAGCTCCGAGTACGTGAAGCGGATCGGCCCGCAAAGGCCGACGCGGTCGGGGATACGATAGTCGTAGAAGCCGTCACCCGAATCCTCAGGACTGCGATGGATCAGGCCGCGGCCGAGATCCATGATCAGATCGTCCTCTTCGAACAGGCCGAAGCTCTTGTGGAACACGCGGACCGAGCCGCCGGCGGTCGGGTAGTTGCGGGCGTTGCCGGCGGCGTCGCTGAACGCGACCTTGGTCACCATGCCGATCTTCGCCTCGACTCGATCGCCCAGCGCTTTGAGTTCATCGGCGAGGATCGTGCCGAGGCGCGCCATCTCGGCGCGGGCTTGGTCGAAGGCTGCGGCCACCAACGGATCGAGCGTGCGCTTCAACCGGCCGGCGGCATCGAGAACGCGGGACAGCTCGGCGTACACCTCGGCGGCGCGCTGCAGCTTGTCGCGCTCGCTGATGGCCGTGCTCACGAGATCGGGCAGCAGCGCCTTCAATCGCTCCGGCAGGCCGGAGGATTCGATGGCATGATCGAGCGCGGCCCAGCCTGCATGTTCCGGGTCACGCAACAAGGCCGCGAACTGCCGCACTGCACTCTGATACGCCTGAATCTGGTCACGGATCAGGGGAATGAGGGCAATGATGTTGGCCGCTGTTCCCTCCTCGGCTGCGCCCCCTTCGCCCAAAGTTTCGAGGTCCAGTGCGAGCAGCAACTCCGAGCTTTGATCGACCACATCGAGCGTCCCTGCCGCGTTGTCGACGACGCCGATGCTCTGTTCGGCACTCACTGTGATTCGCAGCGGGGGACCCGCAACGTCTCCCGCCAGCACGACCGCGTCGGTCGGGCCGGGTTCCATCTCCGGCACGACGACACGCAGCGCGCCGGTTCCTTCCCGCCCGATGACCTCGGCTTCGACGCCGTTGAAGGCGACGCGATCGAGAGCCTCGTTGGCGCCGAGATTGACCACGTCGACGAGAACCACCGAGAAGGGCCAAATGGCCGGCGCCGTCACCGGGCGCACTGCCGTCGCGCGCGGCGCCGATGGCGGGGGCGGACACTCGCCGAAAATGCAGCCGGCCGTGCACTCGAGGTCGGCGGTGGTGATGCGACCATCGCGATTGCAATCGTCGTTGCCGCACGCGCCGGCGCCGGCCACGGCGCGCGCGGCGGCGAGCAGATCGGCCGCTACGACGTCGATGCTACAGTCGCTATCGCCGCGCGGATAGAAGTCGCGGTCGTCGGGGTCGACGGTTGCGGTCGGTGTGGGCGAGGGCACCGTCGCGGTCTTGCTCGGCGTCTGCGTGATCGTCGGCGTCGGCATCGTCGCCGTACGCGTCGGAGTGCGTGAGCGCGTCGGAGTGGGAAAAGTGGGCGTCTTGGTTGGAGTCCGCGACGGCGTGTGCGTGCGCGTCGGCGGCACCGTGGCGCCCGGGGTCAAGCTCGTGACGGTGAAGTCCGCGCTGGCGGTGTTGTTGGCCTCGGCGGTCTCGGGCACTTCGTCGACAAAATCGAGGTCCCACTGCAGCGTATGACCCCCGGGGTTGAACTTCAGACCGGCGCCGCACCAATGCGTGACGCGCGCGGAGGTGGTCGTGTAGGTCGCGCGGCACCACTCGAACCCGCCCTCGCGCGCCCGCAACTGCACCGTGACCGGCTCGGTCGCGCCGCTGATGCTCCAGGTGAAATGGGCGAAGACGCGCTCGTCCTGCGTCGCCGTCGTGACTTCGTCGCCGCTGTTGGCCCCAGTGCGCAGGAACGCCCGCTCGGCGATCAGATCGACTTGTGCGGCCGCGGTCGCCGTGCTGGTCTCGGCGATGTTGTTGCCTTCGTCGGTCTCGCCGACCGTGTTGTCGTAGTCGATCTCCCAGCGCAGCGTGTGCGCGCCCGGCAGCACGCGCCAGTTGCGCTTGCACGACGAAGTGTAGGCGTCGCCCGTGGCGGCGGTGTGCTGGCACGAGCACAACACGGCGCCGTCGAGCAGTGCGCGCTGGTTCACGGCCACCGGCCCACCGGTTCCGGTCACACGCCAGTCGGCGTGCGCGTACATGCGCTGGTAGGGTTCCGGCGTCGTGATGTCGCTGCCGCCCGCGGCGCTGGCCGAGCGCCAGTAGGCGCGCTCGGCGGCGAGGTCGACCGTGCCGCTGCTCCAGGTGGTCGAGGCCGAGTTGTTGCTCTCGTTGGTTTCCGGCACGGCCCCGGTGTGGTCAACATCCCAGCGCAGCGTGTGCGTGCCTGCCGTCGCCGTCCAACCTTGCGTGCACCCAATCGTATAGAGGCCCGGCCCTTTGTCGACACTCCCGGCACAGAACTGGGTGCCGTCGAGCGAGGCGCGAACCGAGATGCTGGTCTGGCGGTCGGGACCGACGACTTGCAAGTCGAAGTGGAAGTAAACGGTTTGCCCGGTGCTCGGCGTGACTACTTCGACGCCGGCGTTGCTCGCGGTCTTCAGAAAGGCGCGCTGGGCAACGAAGTCGAAGCCGTTCGAACTGGCCCAGGTCGCCGAGGCCGAGTTGTTGCCTTCGTCGCTTTCGCTGACGCGGTGGTCGTAGTCGAACTCCCAACGCAAGGTGTGGGTACCCGAGGCCACGCGCCAGCTCGCGTTGCAGAAGATGACGCCGCCCTCACCGCCTGAGACCTCGAACGACGCGGTGCAGAAGGTCGTGCCGTCGCGCACGGCACGGGCGGAGATCGTGATCGGACCGCCGCTGCCGTCGACCCGCCAGTCGGCGTGGAAGTAGACGTTCTGGCCGATGGTGGGGATGGGCAACTCATCGCCGGCATCTTGCCCGGTGCGCAAGTAGGCGCGCTCGGCAACAACGTCCAGCGCCGCACCACCGCCGTTGGCGGGCGCGGCCGTTCGCTTGATTATACCGGCGTGCTCGGGGCGGGGCTCGGTCTTTGCGCTCGGGCGCCGCACGACCCCAATCCCGCCAGCGCCGGCCGCTCCGGCCTCTGCGGGCGGACCCGCACTCGCCGCGCCGCCGGCGATCGGCGCAGTAGTGCAGTCGCCGGGCAGTACTTGCAGCGCGGCATCGAGGTCAATGCGGGGTATCGTCACCCCATTGCGCGGATCGGCGACGGGGACGCCGCTGCTCTGGAGTAGCGTGAGGATCGAGTCGACCGTTGCGCTCGGATTGGCTTGCCGCAACACCGCCCACGCGCCGGCCACGTGTGGCGCCGCCATCGAGGTCCCCGACGAAAACCGAAAGCCGCCGCCGAGGGCCGCTGAATTGATGTGGTCGCCGGGCGCCAACAGGCTCAGAAACGCCGCCGAGTTCGAGAAGCCCGCAATCGTGTCCGACTTGGTAGTGGCACCGACGCTCACTGCGCTCGACACGCAGGCGGGGGTGCCGAGGCCGTCGGTGTAGAAGCTGTTGCCGGAGGCCGCCACGGCGGCGATGCCGGCCGAGCGCAAGGTGTCGATGATGGCTTTGTAAGCAGCCGAGTCATGGTCGCAGGTTGCCTGCGAAGTGTATTTCCCTCCCGACAAGCTCAGGTTGGCGGCGGCGATCGCGTAGGTTGTTCGCAGCGCATACACATGTTCGAGCGCCGCGATAACATCGGAGACAGTGGTGCGATAGCACGGGTCTTCACCGGTACCTTCGCATTCGCTGCCTGTCATCCGGGAGAAGACCTGGATCGCGACAATTGAGGCGTCGCGGGCGACGCCGGCGAAATCGGGGCCGCTACCCGCCGCAATACCCGCCACGTGCGTACCGTGATTGCAGGTCAGCGGACCGTCGCAGGGGACCGCTGCACCCGCGCCCGTCTGCGTGGTTGCGCTGTTGGGACAGAGGGACTTCTTCGAGAAGCATGCTTCGGCGACCACCTTGCCGCTGACAAACGGATGCGTGCTCTCGACGCCGGTATCGAGGATCGCGACAGTCTGGCCCGCGCCGGTCAGGCCGTCCTGCCACGCGATGTCGCCGCCGAGGAGCGGGACGCTTTCGACGAGTGCCGGATCAAGCAGTGCATCTTCGGTGATCGAAGAAACCTCAGGCTGCGCTGCGAGCGCAGCTAGCCCGTCCGGCGTCGCTTCGAGCGCCAGGTACGCAATGACCTCGAACTGACGAACCAGCCGGTATGATGCCGCGGGCAGATTGGCGAGTACCCCATGCTGTGCTCGGCGGATGCGGGCACGTTGATCGGCGATAGCCGCGGCGCCGCGAACGTATCCCTCGGGTTGCGTTGCCGCGGCCAGGCCCACAATCACCGGCGCCGTGCCGTGTTGCGCGGCGCGTGCACGCAGGTCCGGCCGTACGCGCGGCTCGGCCGCCACACTCACGATCGGACCCGGCAACGCCAGGAACAGCGCGCTGGCACGGATGAATGCTTGCCACGGCCGCATTACACCGCGAACCTAATCTCCCTGCCGCCGTTCAGCTCCTTCCCGACTCTTCACCGCTGCGCGCGCCTCCTCAACTCGCCGGGCACTCGTACAGGCGCGGGTCGGTGCAGGTGGGGAACTGCTCGTCGACCGTGCCGTCTGCCCCGAGGTCGACTTCGACACCGCCGCTGGCGGTATACCGGACCTGGTCAGCGCCGGCGGTGCTAATGACCTCGACCGTACCCGCCTCGGGGCAAGGCGTCTCGCCGGTCAGATTCAGCGGAACACTGGTCAAGAAAGTCACCGTGCCGCCGAAACAACCCGAGGTGACATCGCCGGAGATCTCGACCTGGTTGACGCCGGAGGTGGCGTCGTTGATGATCTCGAAGTTGTCGTAGGTGGCGTCGAAGGACGTCCCTCCGCTGGTGAACTCAATCCCGCCTTCAACCAGCATCGAGTACAGCACCGGCACGCACTGGCCATCATTGCTGTATTGATCGACGGTAATGGTGATCGTGGTGCCGGCGAAAGCCGCGGTGGTGGAGTTCAGGGTATTGCCACCGGCATCCTTGGTGACCACCTCCATGGTGCCGGTGAGCTGGAGGCTCACGACATTGTAGTAGCACTCGGCATCGGAGCCGCCGAGTTCAACCGTGCCGCTGACGTTGGTGAAAGTGGCGGTGGTGCTGCCCGCGGCGCCCTGCGCCCCAACCGTCAGGCTCGGGATGCTGAGGGCCAAGGTGTCGAGGCTTTGGAAACCAAAGCAGCTCTGCCCTGGTTGGCCGGTGGCGTTGATCGTGCCGCCGAACAAGAGGGTTGCACCGGTGCTGGTGCTGATCGCGCAATTATTCAGGGTTACCCCGTAAACCGGCGCAGTGAAGGAAGGCGGAAAGCCGACGATGTCTTGGTCACAAGTCAGCTGTCCGCCCCCACCCGCCGGGCAATTGAACGGCAGGTTGATGAAGGTTGTGGCGGCCCCGGCCGAGAGACTGAAGTGGCCGAGCAGGGCCGAGATGATCTTCGGAATCACAAGCAGTGCGGTCGAGGTGGTCTCGACCGTCCCGGCGGCGCGCCGGGCCACGCTCGGCGGGCTGGTCGGGGTGGCGGTCGGTTCCGGAGAGACTTCCCCGGTCGCGGTCGGGGTCGCGGTGATGGCAACGCACGCGCAAATGCAACCCTCGGGGTCCGAGCACTGTTTCACCGTATCGGGCGGGCACGGCGTGGCGCTCGGGCAGCGCGTTGGTGTTTCCGTCGGCGTCTGGGTTAGTGCCGGCGTGTTGGTGGGCGTCCCTTCGGGCAAGGTACCGGTGGGTGTCGCCGTGGCCTCGGGATGATCCGTGTTGGTCGGTGTTGGCACCGTGGTCACGGTTTCGGTGGGGGTGGCGCCAATCGCCGCGCAGCCGTTGAGCGCCGCGTTCACCGCCTTCACCAGTTCATCGACGGTGACCTCGCCGTCGTCGTCGGTGTCGAATCCCGGGCAGCCGCTGAGTTCGGCCGTGCCCAAGGCGATGTTGACGCCTTTGACCAACTCATCGACCGTGACTTCGCCGTCATCGCCGCAGTCGCCGATGCAAGGGCCGAGCGTGGGAGTGGCCGCCGGTGTGCCAACGGTCGCGGTGGCAGTGGGGGTAGGCGTTCGCGTCGGCGTCGCGGTGAGTTCTGCGGCCGTGGTCGCGGTGGCAGTAGCGACCGCGCTGGTGGCGGTACGGGTGGGCGTGTCTACCGGCTCGCCGCTGCTCTGGCAGAGGCCGGATCGGCAGCGATAATTGCCGGTGCAGTCGTTGTAGCTGCAGTCGGTATCGTCCGACTTGGGTGGGCCGTCGCACTCGCCGGTTTCGGAGTTACAGCTAGAGCAGTCGCCGTCGCACGACTCGACGTAGTGCATGCAGTTGCCGTTCTCGGGGTTGCAGATGTTCATCGTGCACTCGTTGCCGTCACCGTCGTCGTCGCACATGACGAAGTCCGTCGGCATGCAGGCGCCGAAGAAGGTGCATTGGGCGGCGGTGAGGCATTTCTCGAGCAAGGGGATGGTGCACGCGGTGCCGGCGGGTTTGAACGATGTGCCGACGCAGCCGCCTGCTTGGCACGTGCTCGAGTTGCTGCACGAGTTGCCGTCGTCGCAGGCGGTGCCGTCGGCCTTCGGGGTACCCCGGCAGCTGCCGTCGGGCTGGCAGACGCCGGAGCCGGCCACCATGCACTGGTCGTCGAAGTCCTCACAGGCTACTGCTATGGCCAGGCGCGGGGCGAGCCCCCCGCCACTCGCGACCATCAGGACGAGCAGAGCTGACGGCAGCAACGATTCCGAACGCATTGCACAGCGGCGCACCATTTGGTCCCTCCTGTCCGGCACGGTTACGGCATGCTGTCTCACAGCGGTGCCAAAGCGTCAAGCGGCATTTGGAGTTGAGCGCGCACCCGCAGCCCCTTGCACCGCCGCCAGCAGCCCGCATAATCCAGGCGTGCGCACAAAACCCGCCTGGCGGACCGCGTCTTGTCGGTTACACCTGCTGCCGCTGCTGGCGCTCCTGGGTTTGGCCGCGCCGGTAAGTGCGGAGGTGCCCTTGCCCGCGCAGATGCTGGCGCCGGAGCGCTGGGCTGACGACAACCTGGCGGTGGGCTACATCGGCCACGCCAGCGTGCTGATCAAACTCAGCGGCACGTTTATCCTGACCGACCCCACTTTCAACGATCGGGTCGGGGTCAGCATCGGGCCTCTGACCATCGGCCCCCAGCGGCTGGTCAAGCCCGCGCTGGCGCTGGAGCGGCTACCGCACCCCGCGGCGGTACTGATCAGCCATCCGCACTTCGACAGCCTCGACCTACCCAGCCTGCGCCGGCTGCCGCGCGCTACGACGCTGATCGCGCCGCCGCAGTGTAGCGATTTGCTTGGCGACCTCGGCTTCGAGCGCTTGATCGAACTCGGGTGGGGCGAACGGGTGACGGTGGACGGGGTGACGATCGAGGCGGTGGCGGTGAACCACTGGGGCAAGCGCGTACCCTGGGGCCAGTGGCGCGGCTACAACGGCTACCTCTTGAGCAAAGCCGGCGTTAATGTGTTGTTCGCCAGCGACACGGCGTACACGCCGAGCTTCGCTCGCTTTCGCCAGCACGGGCCGGAGTTGAGCGCCGCGATCTTCGGCAACGGCGCCTATGACCCGTGGATTCGCAATCACGCCAGCCCCGAGCAGGTGTGGCAGATGTTTCAGGAGTCCGGCGCACGCTTCCTGATCCCGATTCACTGGGACACCTTTCGCCTCGGCCGAGAGCCGGTCGGCGATGCCATGCGCCGCCTGCTGCTGGCCGCCGGCGCGCAAGCCGACCGCATCGTGATTCGCGCCATCGGCGCCGAGTGGTCGTGGCGCCACGAGGCGCCGTAGCTACGCGGTGCGGCAGGGACCTTCGTGCCGACGCGAAGGGACCGGCCCCTGCGATGGTTGTGCGGAAGGATGCGGGACAACAAGGCTGGTGCTGGCCTTCGGGCTTGCTTGCAATGGATTCCCTCAGCCTGACCCGCTCCCTGGGGTAAGAGGGAGCCTAGAGAACCCGTCGCGGACCTTACAAGCCGGCGTACTGCGCTCACAACCCGAAGGTACGGGTCGGAGTCCGCGTCGGCACTCGGGTAAGGCTGGGCGTGGGGGTAACCGAGGGCCGGCGTGTGAAGGATGCGGTCGGCGTCACGCTGGGCCGGCGGGTAGCTGTGCGCGTCGGTGAAGCTGTCGGCGTGCGTGTGTTCACGACCACACCGCCTGTGGGCGTGGCGGTAGGCCGGCGCGTGGCCGTGCGCGTGGGTGTCACGGTCTTAGTTGCGGTTGGGGTGCTCGTCCTCGTCCGAGTCGGCCTGCGGGTATTCGTCCGGGTCGGCGTCGGCGTACGCGTCGGCGTCACGGTTTTCGTTGCGGTTGGGGTGCTCGTCTTCGTCCGAGTCGGCCTGCGAGTATTCGTCCGGGTCGGCGTCGGCGTGCGCAACGCCGGCGGAGTCCCAGTGGCCGTGGCGGTGCCGAGCACGGTGGGGGTATCGGAGGGTGTCGGAGTTGCACTGGGGGTATTGCTCGGCGTGCGTGTTGCGGTTGCCGGCGCAGTGTTGGTGATCGTTGGAGTGGCGGTACGAGTCGGCGTCGGAGTGATGGTCGGGGTGCGGGTGGGCGTGCTAGTGCGCGTGGCCGTACCGGTCTTCGTCGGGGTGCGGGTCTTTGTCGGTGTGGCGGTACTGGTTGGTGGGACCGTGTTGGTTACCGTCTTCGTTGCCGTCGGCGTCTTCGTCGAGGTGCTGGTGCGCGTCGCGGTGCCGGTTTTCGTCGGGGTGCGGGTGATCGTCGATGTCGGGGTGAGGGTAGGGGTAGCGGTAGCGGTGGAAGTCGGCGTCGGCGTGAACGGCGGAGACACACCATTGCTCAGCAGCACCGATACTGAGGCCGCGTGGCTAGCATCGGTATCGAGCACCGCGAGGTCATCGTAGCCGTCGCCGTTGAAGTCCGAAGCCACCAGCGCCTCCGGCTCAAGTCCGGTCTGGATACGGGTAATCGTGGAGGCGAAGGTCGCGTCGCCGTTACCCAGTCTGATCATCACCTGATCGGAGCCGGCGTCGGTGACGGCGATATCGAGGATCGCGTCGTGGTTGAAGTCGGCTAGGGCAATTGCAGTGGGGAACGCACCAAACGTATACACAACCGCCGGCGCGAACGCCGCCGTGCCGTTGCTCGTGCTGGTGTTGCGCAGGATGCTGGCCGTACCGTCCGAGTTCAGCACCACCAAGTCGAGCTTGCCGTCACCGTCGAGGTCGCCGCCACTGAGCGAAAGCGGCGCCAGCCCGGCCTCGAAGAGCGCTGCCGCACCGAACGGGGTGCCGACCACAGCCGCCGTGTTGAGGTGGATTGCCACCGCGTTCTCGCCCTGCAGGGCAACCGCCAAATCCGGAAGCGCGTCGGCATCGAAGTGGCCCACCACCGCTGCCACCGGTATCGACACGCCCGGATCCTTCGGTGTCGATCCGGTGCCGAGCAGTGGCGTCAGCCGCGTCAGCGACGTCGCTGTCCGCTTGAACAGCGTGAGGTAGCCGGTGAAAGAGTCGCCCACGACCAGATCGACCCAGCCATCGCCGTTAAAGTCCGCGACCGCGGCCGAGTCGAAAGAGCAGGGCTGCGGCGGGATGTAATTCTCGCCGCAAGGCGGCCGCGCCGGGAAAAACGGTCGCAGCGTCAGCGCTGCATTCTCGTACACCTGCACCAGCGGGAAGAAGCTTAGCGAGAGCGAGTCGGTACCGACCAGCACCAAGTCGGCGGCGGTGTCCGGCGGCGCGATCGGCCCTGCTGCGATCGCGCTGATGTCCAGCACGCCACCGCTCAAGGTCAGCTGCAAGTCCGCCGGTGCCACCGGCGGCTGCGCCGCGAAGGTACCGTCACTCTGGCCCAGGAAGAGGTTGAGCCAGTTGATACCGTCGACATCCATGCTCGGCACCACCAAGTCCGGCGTCGAATCGGCATCAAAGCGGCCGGCGGCCAAGCCGAAAGCGTACGGCGCCCCATTCAACGAGTACGTCCGCCGGGCGCCAAAAGAGGCCGGCGCCGGCGTCGCCGAGGCCACCCCAACCAGCACCAGCACCACTGCCAGCAGGTATGCAATCCGAGACATCACGGCCATCGCTTATAGCTGAGGCGCAGCGCAGAAGTCACGAAAAAAATCCCGGCACGCAAAACCCGCAACTTGGCGAATGCTGTGTCGGAGCGATGGCGGCCGCGAAGGCACTACGCGGCGCCGCCCAGTTGCCGCGCGCCGGCCGCGCCATCGCCGCGGCAGCCCGTCCTGCCGAATGAGGAATGAGATAGAGCAGCAAGGGTCATAGGGGTTTTCCCGTATGACGTTGACAGCTGTCGCTCTCATGTTCTTAGGTGTCTACAACGAGACGCAGGGTGGGGCACGGTTGACACGATTACCGGCTTCAACCAACTCGCCCAGAAACGGGCTTACTTAACGAGAGACGAAGGAGGCTCAGTCATGGCAGGTGAATTTTCTGATCTTGAGAAACGTGTCTTCTTGCAGATGCTCTACTTTGGGACGACGGATGCTCCAGGTGACGATGTGAACCCGTACGACTCCGTGTCGGTGTTCCTAACCAGTACGGTTGGCTCGTTGCGGTGGGGGATCGACCAGCAGGTGCGGCAACGGTCGAAAGCTCGGTTTGCCTTTGCCTTCTCCCGAATCCTGGTGGCTTATGAGATCACTAACCTCGACGAGAGCAAGATTGCTGATTCGCTAGGAGATGACACCCGCACCAATATGCAGGTCGTTGACGGTTGGGTTGCCGTGTCGAAATTTCCACCCCGACCGTAGAATCTGGCGAAAACCGCTTGGGTGCAAGATGAAGAGAGGACAACATGAAGGCCATTGAGAATGGGATCCTGCGACTTGGTCCGGCATGGGCGCTGCTCGTCGTTCTTGGCACTAGCACTGTCGCCCGGGCAGATAGCGCCGGCTCGGACGGTATCGTCCTGTTTGATTCGCGAGACCTGAGCGTATCGCTGAAGGCTCTCGACCAGGACAAGGGCAATGTGGGGATCGACTACAAACTTGCGCTCAAGAAGAACCTTACGGAGGTCGATCTCAAGAAAGCGCTGCCGGCACTCGATGACTGGTTGGACTTCACGAGCCGCACCTCACTCGATATTCGGAGTGACGGCTTCTTGACCGTCACCTCGCGCGAGAACAGAGCCAACAGCATCCTTAGCCAAGCAAGCCTGACGCTCGCACCACTGTGGCGCATTGAACGAAAAGCGCCGGCAGCGGCTCCCGGTGCCGGCGGCATCGCGGGGGTCGTGGCAGCTGTCCAAGCCTGCTTCACCCAGGACGACTATGCCAAGTTGCAACACAACTATGGTGCGGAGCTTGGCAAATTCCTGGCCGTACCCGGGGTTGCGCTTCAGGTCGCAAACGGGCTGCAATGTCTTATTATTCCCGACCATCTCGAGCGCTACCGCGACGACCTGGGCGGTGCTTACGAGGAGATTGTCGCAAGGCTGCCACCCAACGGAATCGAGAAGGTCCTGGACGAGTTCCGGCGCATGCGCCAACGCTACGATTCCCCGCTCTGGATCGACGGGAACCTTCACTTCAAACACGAAGCGACCCAGGACTTCGACGATTACGATCTTGCCGGTGGCGCTGGGATATCCATCACGACCGTATATCTGAGCCAACTGCTCGATCTGCCTTTCGGCCTTCTGAGGTCGGGAAAGAACAACGGCTCCAGGCAGCTCGACGTGTCCTTGTCCTACGACTACGTTGGAAAGATGGATCAGACCGGCAGAGCAACCGTCCGCGGTGATGACACGGAGGCGAACCGACTGAACGCGAGAGCGGAGTGGGAGACCGGTATCCTACGAAGTGAGCGACTGTCACTGGTCTACGACGCGTACTACGAGTTCGATGCGCCACCGTCGGTTCGACAGGGCGGAAAAGATTATGGAGCGTTCTTCCTCGCCAAGCTGGAACACCTGCTTTTCGAGTACAAGGACGCGAAGACCCAGGTGGCATTGATCTACACGAATGGCGAGTTGCCGCCCAACTTCGAAGGCGGTTCGGTCCTCGGCGCGGGGTTTTCTTTGTATTTTCCGCCGGGCATGTAGGCTGCGTATATCGCCGCGGTCAGTCGTAACGCCCTTCCCTCCGACGGAGGATTCGCGCTATAGCCCGGGCTGCGCGCTGTGGCCGCCAGGTCTCGAAGGTGGCGCGGCGGCGGGGATGGATCAGGCGATGAACGCGGACATCAGCTTCGTGCAGTCGGAGCAAGCACTGCATGAAGAGGCGATGCAGCAGAGCGGGACCGGCGACTTCGGCGACTGCTCCTATCTCGAAGGCATGCGGGTGGTGCTGGCGGCATACGACGGTGAGGCCAAGTTTCACCCCGCCGGCCGCCAAGCGGCGCGCGCTACTCTGGTGCAGGCGCTGAAGACGCGGCTGCGCTCGCAGCAGTTATTGCAACAGCACGCGGCCGTGCTCACCCGCGAGATTCGCCGGCCCGTCATTGTGCTCGGGCTGGTGCGCACCGGCAGCACCGCCCTGCACCATCTGCTCGGGCAGGACCCGGACATCAACGTGCTCGAATACTGGCTGGCGGCGCATCCGCAGCCACGTCCGCCGCGCAGTCAATGGCGCGACTTGCCCGACTTTCAGGAGTCGGCCGCCGAGATCGAGGGCATGTACGCCTTCGACCCGTCGCTACGCGGCGTCCACCTCATGGCGCCCGACTTGGCCGAGGAATGCCGCCACCTGTTGGCGCAGAGCTTCACCGACGACGCCTACGAGGTCAACGCGACGGTGCCGAGCTACACCAAGTGGTACGAGAACGGGCACCACCGCGCTGCCTACCTGCGCCATCGCGATCTGATCAAGCTGATCGGCTCGACCGCCCCCGCCGATCGCCGCTGGATTCTGAAGTATCCGGTGCACATGAAGCACTTGGGCGCGCTCCTCGAAGTCTACCCCGACGCCTGCATTGTGCAGACCCACCGCGATCCGTCGCGGGTGCTGGCGTCGTACATCGACCTCATCGCCGGCTTCCGGGCGATCTTCGAGCAGGACATCGATCGCGCCGCCATCGGCCGGGAGCAACTCGAAGTCTGGGCCGCGGGCTCCGAGAGAGCCATTGCCGTGCGCCGTGAGCACCACCCCTCGCAGTTCTTCGATCTCTACTTCCACGAGTTCGTCGCCGACCCGATCGGCTCGGTACGCCGCATCTACGAGCGCTTCGGTCTGTCGCTCTCCGCCGCCGCCGAAGAGCGCATGCGCCAGTGGCAGCAATCAACCCCGGAGGGCAAGCACGGCAAGCGCCATACCATGGAGGACGTCGGCATCACCCGCGCCGAGGTGCTCGACCGCTTTGCCGCCTACATGAAGTATTTCGACCTCAAACCCGAGTAAGCAGCCCGCGGCCATGCTCTTGTGGGTAGGCCCATGACTTCAGCGACACCGCCCCTGCGCTTTACCCGTAAACCGCGCAGCCAACACGAGGCGCGGCTGCTGGCGCTGACCGAACGTTTGCTCCCGACCGGCGTGCGCAACGCCTCGATGTCGCCGCAGTACGCCATGGTGATCAAGGAGGCCCGCGGCGCGCGCATCGTTGATTGCAGCGGTAACGAGTACATCGACTACCTGCTCGGCTCGGGTCCGCTGCTGCTCGGGCACGCGCACCCGGCAGTGGTGGCGGCGGTGCGCGCTCAGCTCGAGCGCGGCAGCAGCTACCTCATGGTCAACGAGCCCGCGATCGAGCTCGCCGAGCAGATCGTGCAGCTGGTGCCGTGTGCCGAGGCGGTGTGCTTTCACAGCAGCGGCTCCGAAGCCGTCTTCTTCGCCTTGCGGCTGGCTCGTGCCTACCGGCGGCGCAACAAAATCCTCAAGTTCGAAGGCGGCTTCCACGGCATGAGCGATTACGCGCTCATGAGCAATCAGTGGACACGCACGCCGCGCGACTATCCGGCGGCGGTGCCGAACTCGGCGGGAATTCCGCCCGCCGTCGCCGAGCAAGTGCTGATCGCGCCGTTCAATGACGGCGAAACCACCAGCGCCCTCATCGAACAGCACCGCGAGGAGTTGGCCGGCGTGCTGATCGAGCCGTTGCAGCGCACGATTCCGCCGCGGCCAGGATTCCTGCAAGCGCTGCGCAGTATTACCGCCCACTACCGGATCCCGTTGATCTTCGATGAAGTCGTTACCGGCTTTCGGCTCGCACTCGGGGGCGCGCAGGAATACTACGGCGTCATCCCGGACCTGTGCGCGTTGGGCAAGAGCATCTGCGGCGGGCATCCGCTCGGGGTCTTGTGCGGCAAGGCTGAAATCCTGGACCTGGCTCGGCCCGAGCGACTCGGCAGCAGCGAGGCGGTCATGCTGACCGGCACGTTCAGCGCCAACCCGATCTCGGCCAGTGCCGCGCTCGCCTGTATCAACGAGCTACGCGCGCCCGGGTGCTACGATCGCCTGGCGGCCAAAGGCCGGCGCCTCATGTGTGGCTTGCAGCAGCAGCTCGACGACGCCGGCATTCCCGCCCGGGTCTGCGGCGAGCCCTCGGTCTTCCAGCCCTGGTTCACCAGCAGCGAAATCACCGACCACCGCTCCACGCTGACTGCCGACTGGCAGCGCAACCTCCACTTCATCGACCACCTACTCGACGCCGGAGTGGTCAAAGCTCACGAGAAATTCTTCGTCTCGACGGCACACTCCGACGAGGACATCGACCAGACGCTGGCGGCTTGCGCGTTCGCGGTAGAACGTTTGTAGTCCGGGCGATCTCGCTGAGACGGCGGTCTTCCCTTACCGCTCCAGCCGAGCCCGCCAGCCGTCGGGAAGCGCAATTGACGGGTCGAGGCACAGCGGTGAGATCGCCACCGCACCGCTCTGGACGGCGGCGATGTCACCGCCCGGCCTGATGTCTTCGAGCGAGCTAAAACGGTGGAGGTAGTCACCTTCCGGGCCCG
This sequence comes from Deltaproteobacteria bacterium, assembly GCA_016210005.1. Classification (NCBI taxonomy): domain Bacteria; kingdom Pseudomonadati; phylum Myxococcota; class Myxococcia; species Deltaproteobacteria bacterium. The sequence goes on from JACQVA010000147.1 coordinate 56,763, forward strand.
GCACAAACAGCCGCCCGTAGCGGCAGCGCGTCACCTGCGTCACCACACGCGCCGACTTGACCGTTGCCTCTGCCGGCATGTTCACGGAGAAGCAGTCGATGCCGGGCGGAAACTCCCGCCCGAGTAAGTCCGCCACCACCTCGGCCGCGATCTCGGCCATGGCCTCCACACGCGAACCGAGCAGCTCCGCCCGGTGCGCACCGCTCAGTCCGTAAGCGTCGGCCGGAACTGCCATGGAAAACGCCACCGCGGGCAGCCCGGCGATGGAAGCCTCGATCGCGGCCCCGACGGTCCCACTCGACCACAGAAACGCGGTGCCATAATTGAGCCCCAGATTCACGCCCGAGACGACTAAGGCCGGGCGCTCGCGGTGCAGCGTATGTACCGCCAGGTTGACGCAATCGGCGGGCGAGCCGCTGACGGTGTCGATGGCCAGGCCGTCGCGCTCGACCCGGCGCACCCGCAGCGGCTCGAAGCGGCTGATGGCTTTAGCGATCCAGCTGCGCTCGCAGTCGGGAACGATAACCCTGACCGTACCCAGCCTGGTCAGAGCCCGTGCCAACGGCACCAGCGCAGGCGAGTCGATCCCGTCATCATTGGTTAGCAGTAAGGTTGCCATGGCGCCGTGTTAGCATCTCGCCCCCGGCCTCGGAAGCCGAACCGGCAAGCCGCACCACGGCCGAACTGCCTGACCCGGCCGGCACCTCGATATCGCCCCGATCTCCGTACGGGTTGGCAGCCCCAGGCGCCGCTTTACTAGTGTTTGTGTTCGATCTTCTTGCCGTAGCTGACCTCGCCCTTGTCTACGCGGAGCGAGAAGCCACAGTCGGGGTTGATACACACCCAGGCTTTGAAAAGGACGGAGGCGCCTTCTTGGCCGTAGTCAGACAGTGGAATCAAGATTCCACTGCTGCATTTCTGGCACTTAGGAAACTCCATCAACCACCTCCTTTTCGCAGCGACCCCCGGGTTGGTCGCGACCCACCACGGGCGGCGACTCTATCCAAACACCCCTGCGAAATCAAGGCAGTATACGAATCCGACCGAATCCGCCAGAGCCGCCCGGGGCCATGGTAATGCTCGACACAGTCGAGTACAGTTTGTGCCGTGACTGAGGATCTCGCGCCGCCGGCGGCCACGGTCAGCACGTTCGGGCCACCGATCGCGCCGGCAATACCGGCGGTGCGCTTGCTGGGGGCCGGGTTCCTGTCTCGCGCCAATCTCGCGGTCGGGTGGAGCCTTTCATGGCGGGTCGGACTCGCCAATGGCCTCGTCTCCGGGGCATTGGCGGGCGCTCTGCGCCTGGCGCGCGGCTCCGTCACCCCAGACCTGGCCGATCGGCTAGCACTGGCGGCAGCAACCACTGTAGCCGGCCTGCTGGTTACGGACTGGGCTGGTCGCCGCATCGCTCGGCGCCGCTACGGTTTGGTCATCGATCGCTTCGTCGGCTGGGCCATCACCTGGCGCGAGGGGGTGGCCGGATTGGCGTGGGCATCGGCCGCGGGCGTGGTGATTGCGGCTGCGGTTATCTCGATCCATCTGGCAGTAGGCGGCGAGGCGGCACGAACGCTGACCAAGGCGGTGTTGGTGCTCTGCCTGCCCGGTGCGATCGTGCTGGCAGTCGCCGGCGGCGGGTGGGCCGCGCATCGGGTGTTTGCGCACCAGCGGGCGGCCGCGACCGGCCCACCCGCCGCGGCGCCCTGATCGCCGCAGCGCGAGACGAGGGGAAGGAAATAGACGGAGAAGCGCGGCCATGCGGACACAGTCGCGGGCGGAACTTGAACAGCTGTACCGGGAGAAGTGCTGCTCGGTGTCGGCTGCGGTCAAACGCATCCGGCCGCGAGATACCATCGCTGCGCCTATTGCCAGCGGGCAGCCGGCGGCCTTTCTCGCGGGCCTGGCCGAGCGCGACGATTTCGAGGATCTGACGATCTTTACCGGTCTCATCATCGAACCCTACGCCGTACTGCAACAACCCGGGGTGCGTTTGATCAGCGGTTTCTATGGTCCGATCGAGCGTATGCTCAAAGCCGCGGGCGCGCGCATCGACTACTTGCCGGCCGATTTCCTCGGTTGGGAGCGCTATGCCCGCCTGGCCAAGCCGCGCGTGGTGGTCTCCGCGCTCGCCGCCATGGACGAGCGCGGCTTCTTCAGCTTCGGGCTTCATGCCGGCGCCTCCTTTAACGCCTTCATCGAGGCGGCGCGCGACCCCGAGCGGCTGGCCATCGGCGAGGTCTATCGCGACATGCCCCGGGTGCTCGGGCTCGGACGCTACGGCGGCCATCGCATCCACGTCTCGGAGATCGATTGCCTCATCGAATCGGACCGCTCCGTCTTCGAGCTGCCAGAGGTGCTGCCGGCCGAGGAGGACCGCATTATTGCCGCGCAGGTCGAGTCGCTGATCGAGGACGGCGCGACGCTGCAATTCGGCATCGGCGGGGTCCCCAACCTGGTCGCCACGTTCTTGGCCGAAGGGCAAAAGGGGGATTTCGGAATCCACTCCGAGATGATCGTGGACGGCATCATGCAGCTGCACCAGGCGGGCAAGATCACCAACCACAAGGGCATCTACGACGGCTTTTCGATCGGCACCTTTGCCGCCGGCAGCCGCGCGCTCTACGACTGGATGGCGGACAATCACCAGGTCCGCCTGTTGCCGGTGGCGCAGGTGAACGACCCCGCCGTAATCCGCCAGAACCGGCGCATGACGAGTGTCAACGGCGCCCTGGCGGTTGACGTGTCGGGTCAAGTCATGGCCGACACCATCGGCTCGCGCCAGTACTCCGGCGTCGGCGGTCACGAGCTGTTCGTAATCGGAGCGCACGACAGCCCCGAAGGGCGCAGCATCATCTGCCTGCACTCGACGGTGCAGCTGAAAAGCGGAGAGCGGGTATCGACCATCGTCCCCGCTCTCGCCGCCGGCACCCGCATCAGCACGCCGCGCCACCACGTGCAGTACGTCATCACCGAGCACGGCATCGCCAATCTCTCGATGCTGACGGATCGCGAGCGGGTCGAGGCTCTGGTCGCCATCGCCCATCCCGATTTACGCGCGCAACTGCGGCGCGAGGCGAGTCAGTCGGCGTGAACCAGGCCCGCGGGCCTTCTCGTGCAAGGCGGCCCGTGCTAGGACTCACCACCATGAACCGCCAGCGAGACCTCGGTGGCGCTGCGCCTCAGGCCGCCCCGCTGCCGCGCTCGCGCCTGTTGTGGCTACCGCTGCTGTTGGCGCTGCTCGGTTGCGCCGGCCGCTCACATCACCCGCACGGTGCGACTCACGGCCACGGGGCGCACGACGCCACCGTCCGCCATTCCTTCGAGGACGTTGAGCACTGGAAGGCGGTCTTCGACGACCCGGCCCGTGATGCCTGGCAGCAACCACGGGCGGTGGTGGACGCGCTCGGCATCATGCCCGGCATGTGCGTGGCCGATATCGGGGCCGGCACCGGTTACTTCAGCCGCTACCTGTCTACGGCGGTGGGCGAAAACGGTAGCGTGCTGGCCGCCGAGCCCGAGCCGAATCTGCTGGGCCACCTGCGCCAGCGTGCCGAGACCGAAGGCAGCGCCAACCTGACGCCGATCTTGGCCTCGTTCGACAACCCGCGGCTACCAGCCGGCGCGGTCGACTTGGTCTTGATCGTCGACACCTTCCATCACATCGATGACCGCCTGAACTACTTCCGCCGCCTGCAGCGCGCGCTCAAACCCGGCGGCCGCGTTGCCATCGTCGACTTCAAGAAGGAGGAGGCGCCGGTAGGACCGCCGGTCGAGCACAAGCTCGCGCGCGAACAGGTCGTCGAGGAATTGCAGAGGGCGGGTTATCAGCTGCTCGGCGAACCCGTGCTGCTGCCGTATCAGTACGTGCTGATCTTCGCCCCGCGATGATGGACCAGCCGCGGCCAATGTTATAGTCGCCTCGGCCATGCGCACCGCCGACTCCACCCCGGTCGTCGTCGCTTTGGTGCAGATGCGCTGCGCCGAGGATACCGCCGCCAACCTCGCCACCGCCCTGGCCCGCATCGCCGAGGCGGCGCAGCGGGGGGCGCAGATCGTTTGCCTGCCGGAGCTGTTTTGCTCGCGCTATTTCTGCCAGAGCGAGGAGCACAAGTTCTTCGCGCTGGCCGAGCCCATTCCCGGCCCGTCGACCACGGCGCTGAGCCGGGCCGCGGCGCAGCACGGCGTGGCAATTGTCGGCTCGCTGTTCGAGTGCCGGGCCCCAGGGCTGTATCACAACACCGCCGTCGTATTCGATGCCGACGGCAGCCTGGCGGGCGTCTACCGCAAGATGCACATTCCGGACGATCCGCTTTACTACGAGAAGTTCTACTTCACTCCCGGTGATCTAGGCTTTCGGAGCCTGGCCACACGTTACGCCAGCGTCGCCCCGCTGGTGTGTTGGGATCAGTGGTACCCGGAGGCGGCGCGGCTGGCGGCGCTCGGCGGCGCCCAAATCCTCTTCTACCCGACGGCGATAGCTTGGCACCGAGAGGAGAAGGCCGAGTTCGGCAGCGCGCAGCACGATGCCTGGCAGACGATGCAGCGTAGCCACGCCATCGCCAACGGCGTCTTTGTGGCCGCAGCCAATCGCGTCGGCCACGAGGGTACGCTCGAGTTCTGGGGGGCGTCGTTCATCGTCGATCCGTTCGGCCGCGTGCTGGCGCGCGCCGATCACGGCAGCGAGGAAATCGTGCTCGCCCGTTGTGACCTGGCGCTGATTGCCGAGACCCGCCAGCACTGGCCGTTCTTGCGTGATCGCCGCATCGACGCTTACGGCGACCTGGTCAAGCGTTACCGCGACTGAAGCTCGTCGGCCGGCTGGCGGTGATCGGCGCGCGGGTAGCAACCGCTTCTTGTCGCTCCGGCTTCGTCATGGTAACGCCAAGCCGCCATGTTGGACATCAGACTAATTCGCGAGCGCTCGGATTTCGTCAAAGCCGAGCTAGCCAAGGTGGGCTTTGCCGCTGCCGCCATTGACGAGATTCTCGCCACCGACAAACAGCGGCGCGAGTTGATCGCACAGTCCGAGTCGCTGCGCGCGCAGCGCAGCGAGACTTCGCGCACCATCGGCAAGCAGGCACCGGCAGAGCGCGAGCGCCTCAAGGCCGAGATGCGCGCCCTCGGCGAGCGTATCGCCGCTTTCGAGCAGCAGCTCGCCGAAGTCGAGGCGGCGTTCACCGCCCGCATGCTCGAAGTGCCGAACTTGCCTGATCCCAGCGTGCCGCTCGGTCAGGATGACCGCGACAATACCGTGCTGCGCAGCGAGGGCGAGCCGCGTGCCTTCGCTTTCACCCCCAAGCCGCATTGGGAGCTGGGTCCTGAGCTCGGCATCCTCGACTTCGATCGTGGCGTGAAGCTCTCGGGCTCGCGCTTCTACGTTCTGCGCGGCGCCGGCGCCGCCTTGCAGCGGGCGCTGATCCAGTGGATGCTCGAGCTCCACACCCGTGAGCACGGCTACACCGAGATCTATCCGCCCTATCTGGTCAAGCAAGAGTGCCTGTACGGCGCCGGACAGCTGCCCAAGTTTGCGGACAACATCTATCACGACCTCGAAGATGATCTGTGGATGGTCGGGACAGCGGAGATTCCGGTCACCAACCTCCACCGCGACGAGGTGCTCGCCCCCGGCACGCTGCCGCTATCGTACGTTGCCTACAGTGCCTGCTTTCGGCGCGAGAAGATGTCGGCCGGGCGCGACGTGCGCGGCATCAAGCGCGGCCACCAGTTCGACAAAGTCGAGCTGTACAAACTGACCGAGCCGAGCCAGTCCGCCGCCGCGCTCGAGCAGATTCTCAGCGATGCCAGCGAGGTCGCCAGCCGGCTGGAGATTCCTCATCGTGTCATCAGCATCTGCAGCGGCGATCTCGGCTTCGTGGCCGCCAAGAAGTACGACATCGAGTTGTGGGCACCGGGGTGCGGCGAGTGGCTCGAAGTCAGCTCGTGCAGCAACTGCACCGACTTTCAAGCCCGGCGCACCAATATCCGCTTCCGCTCCGCGCCCAGCGCCAAGCCCGAGTTGGTCCACACCCTCAACGGCTCCGGCCTGGCGCTGCCGCGGGTGCTAATCGCGGTGCTCGAAAACTACCAGCAAGCAGACGGCAGCGTGGTAATACCCAAGGTGCTGCGGCCGTTCATGGCCGGCCGCGAGCGCATCACCGCGTGAGGCGATCTGCCACAGGTGAGGCGATGGACTGGAAACTCATTACCGCCGCGTTTGGCTCGATCTTCTTGGCCGAACTGGGCGACAAGACTCAGCTGGCCGTAATTACGCTTGTGGCCTCCTCGGGGCGCCCCTGGAGTGTGTTCTTGGGTGCGAGCGCGGCGCTAGTAAGCGTGACCTTGCTGGGTGTCGCAATCGGTGCCGTGTTCGCCGAAGTGTTGCCGCTGGTGTGGCTGCGCAAAGCGGGCGCGCTCGCCTTTGTGGCCATCGGCCTGGCCATGCTGTTCGATTGGCTGTGATCCGGCCGGATGAGGTGCGGGGGCACGCCGGCTCCAGCTAACGCGCTACTCTTCGTCCGGCAGCGGGCGGTCGGGGGCGTCGTAGTCGGCACCGTCCTCGCCCGCCTCCACCACGTCTTCGGTGGTGGCCGGCTCTTGCCACGGCACGCGCTCTGCGGGCGGCAGCTCGCCCGGCGCGCGGTCCTCGCGTTGCCACGGGGCTTGCTCAATGCGCACGCGATCGACCACCGCCGTCAGACCCATTAGGTCAGTGACCGTGTGCAGCAGGATCTGGTGCTCGGCGGCGCTGGGAACGTCGCCGTCTAGGTATAACACCCCGTGGCGGCAGACGATCCGAAGCTCGTCGAGGTCCAGTCGGCCATCGGCCACCAGCTGGGCGCTGACGGCGTCCTGCAACTCGTGGTCGCTCAGCAGGGCGTATTCCGGCGGCAAGTCGGCCCGTGCCGGAGGCTCGCTCTCAGGCTCCGCGGCCGCCGCTGCCGGCGGCCTCCGCCCCAGGGCGCTGGCGCAGGTGATGCAGAGCGCCGCGGCGGGCAGCACACGCAGCCGCGCGGCGGCAATCGGCTGAGCACATTGCGTGCAGATGCCGTACCGGCCATCGGCGCAGCGAGCCAGCGCCCGATCGATGTCCTCGACTTCGGCTTTGGCGCGCCGGTCGAGCCGGTCGAGCAGCCGGGTGAGGCGCTCGTCTTGCGCGCACTCCTCGAGTTCGCTCTCGCGCATAGCTTCGAGAGTGGCTAAGTCGGCTTCCGTATCCGCGACCTCTTTGAGCAACACGCTGCGCTGGTGCAGCAGCGTGCTCCTGAGCGCGTCCAGCTCGTTCTTGCGCATGGCAATCTCCTCCTGCCGTCGCCTCCAGTATGGACCAGCCGGCCCCGGTGCGAAAGAGGAGGGTGCGCGACAAATTTGTGGGTAACGTGGTTCGGTGTTATGGCCGTCATTCCCGCGAAAGCGGGAATCCAGTTTGGCGTTTGGCGCTATGGACAAGCAGTTCTGCGTTGACATCCTGGCCAGCAAACGGAACGGCACGCTGTACATTGGGGTGACCTCACAGCCGGCAACGCGGGGGTGGCAGCATAAGAGCAAGGTAGTGGAGGGTGTTTCGGCCAAGTACGGCGTTGACAAGCTGGCTGGAAGATCGAGCTGATCGAAGCTCAGAACCCGGACTGGCGAGACCTCGATGACGAGATCGTGTAGCGCTGGCGGGTGGTAGCGAGCCGGTGCCGTGGATTCCCGCTTTCGCGGGAATGACGAATTGCG